>CAZTUO010000004.1:0-24623 GCA_964616355.1 uncultured Nitrospira sp. | reverse complement strand
CTGGGACGGCGCCCGCTTCTTCAGCATGACGAACCGTGGTTAGTAAGTGATTACTCACCGGCATGCTAGCACAAGCCGGTCCCGGTCACAAGCAGGGCCGGGAGAGCGTACGGGGGAATCCGGACCTCTCGGAGGTAAGGGGGCATTGCCCGGGGATCGGGCTGGCTACGTTCTCAGGGAGGCCCAGGCCTTCTGGTAGTCCTCGAAGGAGTCCACTTCCATCCAGCCCTTGTAGATGGGGACGGCGACGACCGGGTGCCCGGTGTCAATCAGCTCCTGGAAGAGATCGGTGAGTGCGGCCTTCTGGAGGCTCGGGGCTTCGTGGAATGGCCCGGCGGCGCGCCGCTCGCGCGCCCGCTGGTAGGTGCGGACGAGGGCCTCGGTCCCCCGCTCCGAGCACATAGCCAGGCCGATGAACTCCCCGTGGGCCTGGTCGGGCGGGAGGTCCTGGCCGATCCGCACCACGCGGCTGGGCTCCTCCGGCGTGACGTACCGGTAGCCGCGGCCAGGCGGGCTGTCGAGCGCGACCAGGTCCGGCCGGATTGCCGGGTTCGTCAGCCCGCGCTCCCGCTGGTCGTTCCAGGCCAGGTCCACGACCAGCGCGATGTCGGCCGGGCTCTTGAGCAGCTTTTGGAGCACGGTCGCATCGTAGATGATGTCGCCGTAGGAGAGGAGACAGCGGCCCTTGAGCTCCGCCTCGGCGCAAAACAGGGAGGCCAGCTCGCCCGTCTCCTCGTAACGGTCGTTGTCGTAATAGCGGAGGTTCGGGAGCGCGATCGCTTCCTTCCGGTACCCGCGCACGAGCGCGATGTCCTTGATGTTGCACTCGTTGAGCGCCGCCACCTGACGCTCCAGGATCGTCCGGCCCTTGATGTCGAGGAGGCACTTCGGCTTATCCTGGATCAGCGGCAGCAGGTGCTTCTCGAAGCCCGCCGCGACGATCACGGCTGTCACCGGCTCGCCGCCGGCCGGGAGGAACCGGCGCTCATCCTCCTCCATCTCCGGGACTCCCACCAGCTCGTAGACATCTTGGAGCGGGACGATCCGGTCGTTGACGGCCCCGGGCCGTGTGTCCTGCTTCAGGATCGCGAGCGCGTCGCGCATGGCCTTGATCCCGGCTCGGAGGACCTGGTTCGCGTAGATGACGATTTTGAAACCGGCCTCTTCCAGTTCGGCCGCGGTCACCCCGTCGAAGATCGTCGGGACGACGACCAGCGGGACCCGGCCGGACCAGGCCTGCGCGACCCGCCGCAGCTCGTCGAAAGTCTTGGACTTGGAGTGGATGAGCACGGCGTCGGCCCCCGCCTGCGCGTAGGCCTCGGCGCGCTTGAGCGCCTCCTCCTGCCCCCAGCCCGCGATCAGCGCCTCCGTCCGGGCGATAACCATGAAGTCCGGCACGGTCTGGGCGGCCTTGGCGGCCCGGATCTTCCCGCAATGCTCCTCGATGGAGACCAGCTCCCGCCGCACCCCGGCGTAAAAGCTGCACCGCTTGGGAAAGACATTGTCCTCGATGCAGATGGCGGCGATGCCGGCCCGCTCGTGGTCCGCGACGGTCCGCTTGACGTTCAGGGCGTTCCCGTAGCCTGTGTCGCAGTCGGCGATGATCGGGAGGTCCACGGCCTCCGCCATATTCCGCTCGATCTCAAGCTGCTCGGTCAGCGTGATGAAGCTCGCGTCGGGGAGGCACTTGAGGGAGGCGGAGATTCCGAACCCGCTGGCCCAGACGGCGTCGAAGCCGGCTTCCTGGATCAGCTTCGCGCTGAGCGCGTCGTGCGCGCCGACGGCCTTGATGAGGCCGGGTCGCTTGAGCAGGGCTCTGAGCTTGGTCGCCTTGTGCATGGGGAAGCTACTATGGGAGGGAGGGCCGGACCTTGTCAACGGAATTGTGCGGGCGGGCGGAGCCGCCTGGCCGGCCGGGCGCGCTCACTGGCAGCCGACGCCCTCGACGAATTTGGGAGCCAGCGAGCGGCTCTCGATGAAGAGCAGCCCGCGCTCCCCCATCCGTTGGTAGGTGAGGTTGACTTCGGTGTCCGTGCCACGCCAGTTGAACTGCTGCTCCGCGCCGGCGGCGAGCTGGCCCGGCGTGACGTCGATCGGCCCGAACTGGCTTTGCAGGTAGGTCAGGATCTGCCGGTGCGTCTGGCCGCCCTGATAGCGGATTGTGACCCGGGCGAACTTGCCCTCGATCGTGGAAAGCCGGAGGGACGACACCGGAATGCTCCCAAGAACCGGCGGGCCGTCCTTGCGCTCGTAGTCCTTGATTCGGTCCCCCGAGCCGACCTCGGTCAGCTCGGGCCGCTCGGCGAGCGGCGATCCCCAGGGAATGCCCTGGAACCCCTTGGGGTCGTTCACCATTGAGCCCGCCGCGGCGAGCCCAGGCGCAAACAGACTCACCACGCAGAGCAACTGCGCAATCCTGCCGGAGAGACGCCGGGCTGGTGCGGTATCGTGGTGCACCGGCGCGAGCCAGGCGGATACGGTCTCTGCTAATAATGGAGGACAGGCAGCCCTGACGAGGGACAGTCGAGGCATTGTGGCGCCGGGTTAGAGGGTTGCGGGCCGCGATGCCGGGCCCCCCAGTCTGCCTCGGTACGTGGTCGGGAGATGCTCGTTGAATTTGCCAGCGAGCATGCGGCTCTCGATGAAGAGGTAGCCGCGTTCGCCTGCCCCTTCGTACGTGAGGTTGACCTCGGTGTCCGTGCCGCGCCAGTTGAACTGCTGGTTGAGGCCGCGCATCATCGAGCCCTGGGTGCGGTCGGTTTGCCCGAACGTGGCCTGCAGGTACGCCAGCACCTGATCGTGCGTCTTCTGCCCGCGGTAGCGGATCGTGACCCGGGCGAACTGGCCCTCGATCGTCGTAAAGCGCATGGAGTCCACGCGTGCCTCTCCCAAGGGGGGCGGGCCATTCTTCAGCTCATACTCTTTGATTTCATTCGAAGACGTGACGAGGGTGAAGTCCGGATTGTTGGCGAGGGAGGCGCCCCAGGGGATCCCGTGGAACCCGTGGGGATCGTTCTCAATCGCGATTTCCACACTGGCCGCGGCCGGGTAGGGGAAGACGACGGCGCCACCCCACTCCAGGCTCAGCAGGCCGATGATCGCCAGGACCGGGAGAAATCGGGAGCGCATCGGTCGAGGTCCTTGACGGAAGCCGTTTCACCCTATACCATGTCTTGCGCCGCGAAGGCAACGGCTTCCCTTGAGAATCCCCCCCGGCTTCGCTATAATCCGCCCCGATTTCACGGCCGGCCGGTCCTCCACGTCCGGCCGTCGTTGTTTTCTGACCGCTTCGCGCACATGATCGAGAGCGACCAGTTCGTCCAGGCGCTCCAGACCATCGGGTTTGACTTCTTCACGGGCGTCCCCGATTCCATTCTAGGCGGGATCATCGAGACGCTCCTCGAGCGACGGCTGTACATCCCCGCCGTGCGCGAAGACGAGGCCGTGGCCATGGCTGCCGGCGCCTACATGGCGGGGAAGGTGCCGGCCGTGCTGATGCAGAACTCCGGATTGGGGACTTCCCTGAATACGCTGATCTCCCTGAACCTCCTCTATCAGCAACCCTGCCTCCTGCTCGTCTCCTGGCGGGGCTTCCAGGGGAAGGACGCGCCCGAGCACCTCGTCATGGGGCAGACCATGTCCCAGCTCCTCGACACGGTCCGGATTCCTCATCGCACGCTGTCGGAGGCGACCCTGGGGGAGGACCTGAAGTGGGTCGCTGAGACCTTCATGAAGGCGCGGATTCCGCACGCCCTGCTCATCAAGAAGGGCGTCGTCAGAGGCATCCAGCCATGACCCTGAAACCCGAGCAAGGCACGATGCAAAGCCGCGCGCAGGCCATCGAGGCGGTGCTCGGCCTGCTCACGGACCAGCCGGTGATCATCTGCAACGGGTTTCCGTCGCGGGAGGCCTTCCGGATCGCGGATCGGCCGACGCACTTCTATATGATCGGTTCGATGGGCGTGGCGGCGGCGATCGGCCTCGGCGTGGCCCTGGCCAAGCCGGACAAGAAGGTCATCGTCCTGGACGGGGATGGGAACGTGCTCATGGGCATGGGGACGCTCGCCACGATCGCTGCGTTGAAGCCGAAGAACTTCATCCACGTGGTGCTGGACAACGAGGTGTATGGGAGCACCGGTAACCAGCCGACCTATTCGCGCCTCGTGCGGTTGGACCAGGTGGCGAAGGCGGCGGGGTACGTCAACGTGGAGCGGGTCCGGGAGCGGGAAGACCTCATCTACGAGTTTAAGGATATGCTCGCCAAGGATGGGCCGAGTTTCCTGCTCGTGAAAGTCACCGAGCTGGCCGAGGACGTGGACCGGGTACCGCTCGAGCCGGTCGCGATCACGCATCGGTTCAAAGAGGCAATCACAAGACATGAGAGGTGAGACGTGCGAGGTGCGCGAAAAGCAATCCGGATGTCGCCTCACGCTTTCCGTGTCACGTCTCGCGGGAGCCGAAGGCGAACATGATTCTGCTCAACCCAGGTCCGGTCAACGTCTCGGAGCGGGTGCGGAAGGCGCTCCTGCGGCCGGATATCTGCCACCGTGAGCCGGAGTTCGCCGAGCTGCTCCAACGGATCCGGCAGAAGCTCCTGACCGCCTTCGTGCCCGGGGCCGAAGCCGACTACACGGCGATCATCCTGTCCGGATCCGGCACGGCGGCGGTCGAGGCGGCCGTGCTGTCGGCGATTCCGGTCGGAAAGCGCGCCTTGGTCATCAACAACGGCGTCTATGGCGAACGTCTCTCTTCGATCCTGGGCGTGCACCGGCTGGGCGTCTCCGAACTGAAGTACGACTGGAGGACGCGGCCGGATCCGGAGCAATTACGCCTGGCCCTCCGCCAGCACCCCGAAGTCCATGCCGTCGCCATGGTGCACCACGAGACGACGACAGGGCTGATCAATCCAGTCCGGGAGATCGCCGACGTCGTGGACAGCCAGAACCGGGTGTTCATCCTCGATTCGGTGAGCGGCCTGGGGGGCGAGCCCGTGGACATCGCGGGCCCGCACGTCTACATGGTCGCGGGGACCGCGGGCAAGTGCATCCAGGGCTTCCCTGGAGTGTCGTTCGTCCTGGTGCGCCGCGGGTTCATGGAGCGGATGAAGGGCTATCCCAAACGCTCCTGGTACCTGCATCTGCCGCATTACTACGAGGACGAGGAACGGGGCTGCATCCCCTTTACGCCAGCCGTCCAGCTTTGCTACGCACTCGAGGAGGCGCTGGACGAACTACTGGAAGAAGGGGTGGCTAACCGGATCCAGCGCTACCAGAAAGCGGCGACGTTCATCCGCCGGGGCCTCGCGGCATTGGGCCTGAAGCCGCTCCTGCCGCCGGAGCTGCAATCGAACACGATCACCGCCTATCATCTGCCCCCCGGTCTGACCTACGAGTGCCTGCACGATCGCCTCAAGGAGCAGGGTTACGTCATCTACGCCGGGCAAGGCCAGTTGGAATCCAAGATCTTCCGTGTGGCCAACATGGGCGTGTTGACCCTGGAGGTCCTGGAAGGGTTCCTGGCGGCGTTCAAGCAGGTCCTGGAAGCGGCCCCGGGCCACGGATGAAGGCGGTCGCCGATGAAAGCGAGTCGCCCATGAAGGCCATCCTCCTGGCGGCCGGGGTCGGCAAGCGGCTCTGGCCAGTTACGCAGCACCGGCCCAAGTGCCTCATCGAGCTCGGCGGGCGGACGCTCCTGGCCCGCTACTTCGAGGCCTTGGACGCCGTGGGGGTCAAGCGGGCGACGCTCGTCGTCGGGTATAAACAAGAGATGGTTCGCGCTGCCGTCGCGGCTGTGGCCAAGGGGCTGGACGTCCAGTTCCTCGTGAACGAGCACTATCAGCGCGGCAGCCTCACGTCCCTCTGGCTCACCCGGACCGAATTCGACGACGACATCCTGATCATGGATGCGGACGTGCTGTTCCATCGGCTGGTGCTCCGACGGCTCGTCGAGTCCCCCTGGCCGACCGCGCTGCTGCTCGATGAGACGGTGACGCAACGGACCGAAGAGTGCATGGCCGCGGTCCGCGGCGGGCGGGTCGTTGCGCTCAGCAAGCGGATGCCTGAGCGCTATGATCTCGCCGGCGAAGGAGTCGGGTTCCTGAAGGTGCGCCGGCAGGACACCGACGCGCTCACGGCGTCGCTCAAGGGCCACGTGGACCGTGGTGCGCTGGACATGGAGTACGAGGACGCGCTCGCGGAGTTCTTCGGAACCGTCCCAGTGGGCTATGAGCGCATCGGTGGGCTTCCGTGGATCGAGATTGACTTCCCCGAGGACGTGGCCCGCGCCGAGCGGGAGATTCTGCCAAAGCTGGATGAATGACCGACAGCGTCCTGCATAACCGGATCGCCGAGTCCCAAGGGCTGGAGACCGCAGTCGTGCTCGCGGTCCCTGGCCCGACCGCGACGCCTGGGTCGGCGGGGCCGTTGACACGGGTCGGCGGCCTCACGCTGTTCCAGCGGACCCTGCTCACCCTCCAGCGCGCGGGGATCGGCCAGGCCCTCGTGCTCGTTGGGGACGAGGAGGTGGCCCTCAGAGCGCTGGTCCGCGAGGACCCGCGGGTGCGGCTCGCCATCCGCTGGCTGCCGACTCGCGAATTCCCGCCGGACGATCCCCAGACTTGGGAGACGGTGCTGGGCGAGCGGCGGGGCTATTGCCTGGTCGTGGGCGCCACCACTCTCTTTTCCCGGGAACTGGTGGAACGGCTGCGCCGCGAGGTCCAGGACGGCCAGCCCTCGCTGCTCCTCTGCCGGGCCTCGAAGGGCGAAGCGCACGCGGGCGGCGGGGCTGCTGCTGGTCCGGCGGAGGTGATCGTGCTCCGAACAGGGCTGGCAGCCTCGTCCTCGCTGAGGGCTGGGGGTGCGGAGGAGACGGCGGGCTGGCCCACGGCACGCGGTAGGGGTGAGGAGTCTCGGTCCCTGTCTGGCCGGGACTGGGTGCGCGGGCTCATCGCGCGGGCCGACGCGGAGGGCGGCCTGCGAATGCTGCCTGTGCCCGCGGACTCGTCCTGCTGGCTCCGCGAGGTCCGCGATGTCGCGGACGCCCGGCTCGCCGAGCGGAGCCTCCTCGAATCCCTAAAGGGGCACTTCGAGGGGTTCGTGGACCGCCATTTCAACCGCAAGCTCTCCGCCCTCTTCACGCGGTTCTTCTTCCGGGCGGGGCTGTCGGCCAACGCCGTGACAGCGCTGGCTACCCTGATCGGTCTCCTCGCGGCCTCGGCGATCGCGCACGGAACCTATCTCGCCGGGCTCGTCGGGGCCCTGCTCTTCCAGTTGTCGGCCGTCGTGGACTGCTGCGATGGGGAGATCGCCCGGCTCACGTTCACGGAATCGAAGCTTGGCGAGCAACTCGACCTGCTGGGTGACAACCTCGTCCACATGGCGATCTTCGCCGGGATGTCTTGGGCCGTCTTCCTCCAGCAGGGCGGCTGGCAGAGCGGAGTCGCTGCTGCCTGGGGGCCCTTGGCGCTCGGCGGGGCGGCGATCCTCGCGAACGGGCTGTCGCTCTGGCTCGTGATGCGGGCCAAGGCCCTGCGCGACCGGGGCGCCATCGTGGACCCGGCCGCCGCCGCGCGCGTGGAGTTTCTTCTCCGGAACATGGCCAGCCGGGACTTCTCCGCGATCGTTCTGGCCTTCGCGCTGCTCGGCCGGTTGGACATCTTCCTCTGGCTCGCCGCGATCGGCGCCAACGCCTTCTGGGTCACGCTAGCCTGGGTCACGCGACCCTCGGCGATCAGCCGTGCATAGCCTGCGGGCAGCCCTTCTCGTCATCGGGCTCCTGGTCCTCCTGGGGCTGATCTGGCACGTCGGGCCGGGCCGGCTCGCCGAGACGGTCTCGCTGCTCGGGCCAGGCTCTCTCTTCGTCCTGCTTCTGCCCTCATTGCTCATGTATGTCCTCGAAGCGCTCAGTTGGCGGTTTACATTGGGCCGCCATGCGGAGCAGGTGTCCTTCGGGCGCCTCTTCGCCATTCGCACCGCGGGCGAAGTGCTCAACCTGACGACGCCGACCGCCTACCTGGGGGGCGAGCCGCTCAAGGCCTACCTGCTCAAGCAGCGGGGGATCGCGATCGTGGACGGGCTGGCCTCCGTGGTCACGGCCAAGACCACGCTGACCCTCGCCCAGGTCGCCTTCATCCTGGTGGGGATCGGACTCGCCATCGGAACGCTAGGTGTGACAGGGCCGGCGGCACCTACAGCAGCCGCTGTGGTGGCCGTCGTCGGGCTGCTCGTTTTCGGCACCGCCGTGCTGCTCCTCGTGCAACGCGCCGGGCTGTTCGTGGGGCTGCTCAACGCGCTCCGGCGCTGCCGGCTCCGAATCGCGGCGCTAGAGCGGCGCGAGGACAAGCTCCGGGCCCTGGATCGGACGATTCTCGAATTCTACGCCGAGGACCGGCGGAGGTTCCTACTCTCCACCGGCGCGGCCTTCTCGGGCTGGCTCGCCGAAGCGCTCGAGGTCTACGTGATCCTCTGGATTCTTGGGGGGGGGCCGTCGCCAGCGACCGCGATCGCGGTCGCCGCGCTGTCCGTCTTCATCAAAGGCGGCACCTTCTTCATTCCCGGGAGCCTCGGCATGCAGGACGGCGGCAACCTGCTCCTCGTGGTGGCCTTCGGCTATAGTGAGGTCACGGGCCTGACCTTCGCGCTCTTGCGCCGGCTCCGCGAGCTGGTCTGGATCGCGATCGGGCTCCTGTGCCTCGCCGCGCTGGGCGGCCGTCCGGCCGCGGCGCCGCAGCCGTAACGGGGCGGGCCTTCCTGTTTACAAGGTCCCCCTCGCTTGCTAGGATACCTCGCCATGAGCGTCGGCATGAAGCTCCTGTGGGCGCTGGTGGCCGGGCTCTGCGCGGTCGCGCTCGGCTTTGTCGCAGGCCTGGTCAATCCGGACGAAAGGGTCAACGGGCTCTGGCTGGTCGTGGCCGCGGCCTGCTGTTATGTGCTCGCGCTCCGGTTCTACGCTCGATGGCTCGCCCGGCGCGTCGTCGAGCTTAACGACCGGTACGTCACGCCCGCGCACCGGCTCCGGGACGGCACGAACTTCTATCCCACCAACTGCTACGTCCTGTTCGGGCACCATTTCGCGGCGATCGCCGGTGCGGGGCCCCTCCTCGGCCCGGTCCTGGCGGCACAGTTCGGTTACCTGCCGGGGTTTCTATGGCTGGTGATCGGGGCAGTCCTGGCCGGAGCCGTGCAGGACTTCGTCATCCTGGTCGCCTCCATGCGGCGCAACGGCCGGTCGCTCCCGGAGATCGCGCGGGACGAGCTGGGGGACATCACCGGCACGGCCACGGCGGTCGCGGTCCTGTTCATCGTCGTCGTCGCCCTGGCCGGCCTCGGGCTCGCGGTCGTGAACGCGCTGTACCGGAATGCCTGGGGGACCTTCACCATCGCCATGACGATCCCCATCGGGTTCCTCATGGGATTCTATCTAGAGAAGTTCCGGCCCGGCCGGGTCGGTGAGGTCTCGCTCCTCGGGGTCCTGCTCCTGCTCGCCTCGGTTGGCCTGGGGCGCCTCGTGGCGCAGTCCCCGCTCGCGCCCTGGTTTGAATTCGAGCGGCCCACGCTGGTCTGGCTGCTCGCGGGCTATGGGTTTCTGGCCTCGGTCCTGCCGGGATGGATGCTCCTGGTGCCTCGCGGATACCTGTCCACGTTCATGAAGCTCGGCGTCGTGGTGCTGCTTGGCCTGGGCGTGCTCATGATGGCGCCGACGATCCAGATGCCCCGGGTCACTGCCTTCGTCCACGGCGGCGGTCCGGTGATCCCCGGGACGCTCTTCCCGTTCCTGTTCATCACGATCGCCTGCGGGGCGATCTCCGGGTTCCACTCCCTGGTGTCCTCCGGGACGACGCCGAAGATGATCGAGCGCGAGTCCCACGCGCCGGTGGGCTACGGCGCGATGTTGCTCGAGAGCTTCGTCGGCGTGATGGCCTTGATCGCGGCGTCGGTGCTCGTCCCCGGGGACTACCTGGCGATCAACACGATGCTCTCCGTGGACCGGCTCGCGGCCCTCGGGTTTCCGGTGGAGCGGATCCAGGAGTTGTCCCGGCTGGTAGAAGTGGAGGTGGCCGGGCGGCCCGGCGGGGCCGTCTCACTCGCGGTGGGCATGGCGTCCATCTTCGCCGCGCTCCCCGGGATGGCCGGTTTGATGGCCTATTGGTACCAGTTCGCCCTGTTGTTCGAGGCGCTGTTCATCCTCACAACCATCGATACCGGAACGCGGGTCGCCCGGTATTTGATCCAGGAGATGGGCGGGCGCTGGTACGCGCCGCTGCGGCAATTCACCTGGTGGCCGGGCGTCTGGCTCAGCACCGGGGCTGTGGTGGGCGGCTGGGCCTACTTGATCGGGACCGGTAGCATCTCCACGATCTGGCCGATGTTCGGCGCGGCCAACCAGCTCCTGGGGACGCTGGCGCTCTGTATCGGGACGACGGTGCTCGTCAAGATGCGCAAGCCGCAGTTCCTGTGGGTCACCGCGGTGCCGATGGCGTTCGTCGGCGTGATCACGCTGACCGGCTGCTACGAGATGTTCTGGTTGTTTGTCGAGCAGGCGAGTGACCCGGGCGGGGCCGGCCGGGCCTTCGCGCTCTATTTAGATGCGGCGCTGGTCGGGGCGGTCGCCGTGCTCGCGGTCGTGGTGCTGACGGACAGCGCGCGGCAGTGGTACGGCTACGTGGTGGCTGGCCGGCCCATTACCAGCAGCGAAGTGCTGGTGATGCGGGGCGGCGCCTCGCCGGCCGGGTCGCGGCCGTCCGTGTCGGACGGCAACCCGCTGACGACGGGGGGCTGTTGCTGAGGAGGAAGACCGTGGCGGATCAGTTCTCGTTCGACGTGGTGTCCCGCGTGGACATGCAGGAGGTCAAGAACGCGCTCGATCAGACACTCAAGGAGGTCCGACAGCGCTTCGACTTCAAGGGGACGAAGACAGACCTTACGCTCAAGGAGGAGGAGCGGGAGCTGGTCGTCATCTCCGACGATGAGTACAAGCTCAAGGCCGTCCTCGACATCCTGAAGGCCAAGTTCGTCAAGTGCCACGTGTCGCTCAAGGCGCTGACCTACGGCAAGCTCGAGGAGGCGCTGGGCGGGACGGTCCGGCAGGTCATCACGATCCAGAGCGGCATCCCGGACGAGAAGGCCAAGGCGATAGCCAGGGAGATCCGGGACGCCAAGTTCAAGGTGCAGGCCCAGATCCAGGGCGACCAGCTTCGCGTCCAGAGCAAGAGCAAGGACGAGCTGCAGGCCGTCATCGCGTTCCTGAAGCAGAAAGACTTCGGGATTGACCTGCAATTCACCAACTACCGCTAGCCCGGGGCGGGCTCGGGAGGGTCGAGCCCCATGACAGCCCGTGCCTTCCTCGTGATGATCGCGCTCAGCCTGGCGGCCTTGCTGGGCTCCGGGTGCCAGCGCAGCGACGCGATCGTCGTTATCCAGCTCCATCCGACCAACCCGAACATCATCTACGTTGCGACCAACGACTACATCTACAAGACGCGGGACGGCGGGCAGACCTGGGAGAACCTCTCCCGGGGGATGACGCACTCGCGCGTGATCGCCATGGCCGTGGACCCAGTCTACCCCGCGACGGTCTACGCGGGTACCAAGGGCGATGCGGTGTTCAAGAGCTATGACGGCGGGCACACCTGGCGGTCCCAGCGGAACGGGCTGGACGACGCGACGATCACCTCGGTGGTGAACCAGTTCGTGTTCGATCCGGCGGACAACGCCCACCTGTTTGTGGCGACGACGATGGGCGTGTTCGAGTCCGTGAACGGCGGCGACTCCTGGCAAAAGCGGATGGAGGGGATGAAGGAGGTGCTGATGGTCGTCACGCTCGCGCTGGACACGACGCGGCCTCAGGTCATGTACGCGGGGACCAGCGGGGGCGTCTACAAGACGGTGAACCAGGCCGCCTGCTGGGAGAAGGTGAACAACGGCCTCGTGCCCCCGGACGTCATCAAGTCCTCGCGCGCGCTCGGGGTGACCGCGATGCAGGTGGACCCGCACAGGCCAGACACCGTGTACGCCGCCACCCTGAATGGAATCTACAAGACCACTGACGGCGCCCAGTCCTGGACACGGATTGCGCAGTCGCTGCCAGATCAGATGATCAGCGCGATGGTGCTCGACCGGTCACGGCCAGACACCCTCTACGTGGCGAGCCGCGAGGGGGTGCACATCAGCGAGGACGGTGGCGCGACCTGGCGCGCGCTGAACCGAGGTCTGGCCACGCTCAACATCCGGTCGCTCGCCCAGAGCCCGACCGAGCCCACGATCTGGTACGTGGGCACGAACGGGAGCGGGCTCTACCGGAGCCGCGACGGCGGCGAGACCTGGGAGGCGATGCCGCCGGTCAAGGACAAGGCGGGGTAAAAGGTGAAAGTGAAGAACAAGGAGGGTCCCTGGCCCATCGCCGGCCCTTCCTCCCTTCCTCGATCCATCACTCGTCACCCATCACCATTTATGGTTTCTGTCAGGGGTTGTTCAGGCTGGAGTCCCCGACTGAAGGACCGACTCGCGTCGGAAGCGAGCTTTTGCCCGTTGGGCCTTCGGGCGCCTCGATCTCGAACCCGGTCGTTGGCCGCAGAGTGGTGCTTTCAGTCGCGGTCCCGGCGCGGTTCGGCAGAGTGGTGCCGGCCTCGCGGTCAAGGTCCACCTTCGCATCAGGGCCTGTTCTGGGCTTGAGGTCGCCGCTCTGGTCCGGGCCGATGGCGGAGCCGACCCTGCCCGGCAGGGTTGTGGCGCCAAACTGGGTTCCGACCCGGTTCGGCAGGCTGGTGGGGCCCGTTCCGACGGCGCCGCCGATCTCGGTGCCTGTGCGCGGCGCAGCGGGCGGCGGGACGGGGCGGAACTCTTCAGCGATCGCCGCCTCTTCCTGCTGGATCTTCCGACGCTCCCGGGCGGCCCCTTCATAGTCCAGCGTCGGCAGCTTGTCGAGTGACTGCCGAATCTGCTCGAGCCGCGCCTTCAGGGTCCGCAGAGCATCGCGTGCCTGCGCCAGCGGTGGAATAATCTCGCGGAATGTAAAACCTCGCAGCTTCATCTGCTCGGAGAACAGCTCGCCCTGCGCCGCCTCGAGGAGTGCCACTGCCTCGTCCTCCAGCGCCTCCACCTCGGGCAGCGAGTCCGGGTTGGCAGCGCAGCAGTCCGCGAAGGCCCGGTATTTCCGGAGAAACGCCACGATTTCGCGCTGGAAATTCTCGTCGGCGATCGGCGGCCTGGTAACTGGTTTCTTCTGCTCCTGGCCCGAGGCCTTCTTTGTGGGCTTTTGTTCCTGCTCGATGAGCAGCGTGCATCCTGGCCCCGGGGCTGCCCGGTACTGGCGATCAGGGGCTGCGTTCGGGCACCAGTAGAGTGGGGGAGCAGCCGGTGCGACGTCGGGGGCGAGAAGCGCAAGCAAGAGAAGGGGCGCCCCGCCGACCCGTCCGGTCCTCCTCGTAATGCGGTGTCTCATGCACGACATTGTACACCTCGTTCCGCGTGTTTCCGCAAGGAAATCGTCGAATCGGCTGGCCCGACCTCGCTTGCAATGGTGCCGGCGAATCCGCTAGGCTCAGGATCACGATTTTGGGAGGGAGTTGACCAGTCGGTGAGCTGATCAGATGGCGCCCCTCGTCTACATCGAGGACATCGCCAGACACGCGGGCCAGTCCGTGATGATCCGCGGCTGGGTGCGGCACCGCCGCTCCAGCGGGAAGATCCAGTTCCTCGTCGTGCGCGACGGGACGGGCGATCTCCAGGCCGTCGTGAGCAAGAGCACCGTCGGCGAGGAGGCATTCGCGCAGGCGGCACAGCTCACCCAGGAGTCTTCCCTGGCCCTGACCGGCCGCGTCCGCCATGAGCCCCGCGCGCCCGGCGGCTACGAGCTGGAGGTCGCGGCAATCCGGATCGTCCAGATCGCGGAGCCCTTCCCGATTCAACCCAAGGAGCACGGCGTCGGGTTCCTGATGGAGCACCGGCACCTGTGGCTCCGCTCCAGCCGCCAGCATGCCATCCTCCGCATCCGCCACGAGGTCATCCGCGCCTGCCGGACCTTCTTCGATGAGCGCGGGTTCGTCCTCGTGGACGCGCCGATCTTCACGCCCAACGCTTGCGAGGGCACGACGACCCTGTTCCAGACCCAATACTTCGACGAGACGGCCTACTTGACGCAGAGCGGCCAGCTCTACAGCGAGGCGACGGCGGCGGCCTTTGGCAAGGTCTACTGCTTCGGCCCGACCTTTCGCGCGGAAAAATCCAAGACGCGCCGGCACCTCATGGAATTCTGGATGGTCGAGCCGGAGGTTGCCTTCGCCGAACTGCCTGACATGATGGAGCTGGCCGAGGCGTTCCTGAGCTTCGTCGTGGCCCGAGTGCTGGAGAAGCGGCGCGCGGAGCTGGCCGTGTTGGGACGCGACGTGTCGAAGCTCGAGCGTGTCGTGCCGCCGTTTCCACGCATCACCTACGAGGAGGCGGTCCGCTTGCTTCAGAGCAAGGGGAACCCGATGCAGCTCGGCGACGACTTCGGTGGGGATGAGGAGACGCTGCTCTCGAGCCAGTTCGATCGGCCGGTGATCGTGCACCGGTATCCGGCGGCGATCAAAGCGTTCTACATGCAGAGCGATCCCGAGCGGCCGGACCTCGCGCTGTGCATGGATGTGTTGGCGCCGGAGGGCTACGGCGAGATCATCGGCGGCGGCCAGCGCATCCACGAGCACGACAAATTGCTGGCCCGGATTCGCGAGCACAAGCTCCCCGAGGAGGCGTTCCGCTGGTACCTCGATCTGCGCCGGTATGGGACGGTTCCCCACGCTGGCTTTGGCATGGGCATCGAGCGTGCGGTGGCCTGGATCTGCGGGCTGGAGCACGTTCGCGAAACCATTCCGTTTCCACGCATGTTGTACAAGCTCTATCCCTAATTTCAGCGTCGTCAGCGAACAGCCGCGAGCAGTGAGCAGCGCAGGAACCTCGGGCGATGAAGGTGGGCGCCTGAGGATCCGAAGCTCGCCGATTTCCCAAGCACGCGACGTCCCTAAATCGGTGGAGTCGCGACCATGACACCCCAGGACCGGGACGATCCCATCCAGCCCGTTCTGCTCGCCCACCAGAGGGGCGATCGCAGCCCCGAAGGGGGAGCGTAAATTTGCACGGGACCGAAAGATTTCTGTTGACAAGCGCTTCTAGGGATGTATACTCCTGGCGCAAAGTGGGAAAAAGTGGGAACTAATGCAGAGGCTAAGAATACAGCCACATTCTTTCATGCACCTGTGCTGCTCAACGAGGTTCTTGCCTGGCTCGCCTGCCGGCCCGGAGGGCGTTACCTCGATTGCACGGTCGGGCTGGGGGGCCATGCGGAGCGAATCTTGGAAGCGACGGCACCGGACGGAATCGTCATTGGACTCGACCGGGACGGCGACGCGATCGAAGCGGCGGCCAAACGGCTGAGTCGGTTCGGCGAGAGGCTGCGCTTGATCCACGGCAACTTTCGTGAGCTGAAACAACATCTCGGCGCCGCGGCCTGCTCGCAGGTGGATGGGGTACTCTTTGATCTCGGCGTCTCCTCGCCCCAGATCGATCGGCCGGAGCGAGGCTTCAGCTTTTCTCTGGACGGCCCGCTTGACATGCGGATGGACCGCCGTGAGCCCCGGACCGCCGCGGACCTGGTGAACCACCTTCCCGAGCGCGAGTTGGCAGACCTCATCTACCGGTACGGCGAAGAGCGATTCGCCCGCCGGATCGCCCGCGCCATCGCCCGCGCGCGCCAGCGAGCCCCACTTCGGACCACAGGAGAGCTGGTGGCAGTAATCCGCGGGGCGGTGCCGGGCCCCTACCGGCACGGCCGGTTGCACTGCGCCACCAGGACCTTCCAGGCCCTGCGCATTGCCGTGAACGGCGAGCTGGACGGGCTGGAGGGGGCGCTGCACGACGCGGTGGACGTGCTGGCGCCGGGCGGGCGGCTCTGCGTGGTCTCCTTCCAGTCGCTCGAGGACCGGATTGCCAAGCAGACGATCCGGGCACTGGCTGGAGGTCCTGAGCCCCGGCTCCGGTCGCTGACGAAGAAACCCGTGGTCCCGTCCGATCGAGAGTGTGACGAGAACCCGCGTGCCCGCAGCGCCAAGCTGCGCGTGGCGGAGCGGCTCCCGACACGGAGGTCTGTGTGAGAACCTTTGGCACTGTGATTGCGGTCAGCCTGATCCTGGCGCTGGGGTATGTGTGGGAGCGCGTGGACCTCGTGCGCGTGGGGTACCAAGTCGAGCAGCTCAAGGCGCAGCGCATCGCGCTTCTGCGGGAACGGGACGAGCTCCGGCTCAAGGTGTCGGCGCTCACCTCACCGGAGCGGATCGCACGCGTCGCCTCGGAGAAGCTGGCCATGGTCCCGCCAAGCCAGGGGCAGGTGGTCGTCGTGAGGCTGGAGCGGGCAGTGCCCTCCGGCCGCGGCGCGCCCCAGCCGGAGATCCGGCTGGCCAAGCACGAGGGGCTCCAGCCGGCGCGGAGGATCGAATAGTCGAATAGCGGAACGTCATGGAAGGGGGAGACCAGCATCGCGGCCGCCGGGTCTTGCTCGGGCTCGTCTTGATGGCGGGCTTCGGGGCCGTCCTGTTTCGGCTCTTTATGCTGCAGGTGCTGGAGGCCGCGGAGCTGATCCAGAAGGCGGACCGACAGCACCGGAAGGCGGTGACGGTCGAGGGCGAGCGCGGGGCGATCTACGACCGGCAAGGCAAGGTGCTCGCGGTCAACCTGCAAGTCCCCTCCGTGTTTGGGATGCCGGCCTCGCTCGCGAATCCCGCGGCGGTCGCCCGGGATCTCGCCCGCGTCCTGCCGGTGAGCGCGGACGACGTGGAGCGCAAGTTGCGGCAGGACCGGAGCTTCGTCTGGATCGCGCGGAAGCTCGACCCCGACCAGGGGCGGCGCCTCGAGCGCCTCGGGCTCGAGGGGATCGGGACGGTCATGGAGGGGCGCCGGTTCTATCCGAAAGGGACGCTGTTGTCGCATGTGCTGGGCTTCGCCGGCATGGACGGGAACGGGCTCGAGGGCCTGGAGCGTCGCTATGACGGCCAGCTTCGGGGAGAGAAGCGGCTCGTCGTGCTCGAGCGGGACGCCCTCGGCCGGACCGTGTTTCCCAAGGGCCTGACCGAGCAGGCCCCTGCCCCGGGCCGCTCGCTGACGCTCACGATTGACGAGGTGATTCAATATCTGGCCGAGAAAGAGCTGGACGAGGCGGTCGGCGCGACCGGGGCGAAGGGCGGAATCGCCATCGTGATGGAGCCGCGGACCGGGGCGATCCTCGCGATGGCCTTGAGCCATCGGTACGACCCGAACGCCGTCGGCCGGGCGCCCACGGATCGCCTCCGGAACCGCGCGATCACGGACGCCTACGAGCCGGGCTCCACCATGAAAGTCGTGGTCGCCGCCGCGGCGCTCGAGGAGCGGGTGATGGGGCCGGGCACGCTCATCTTCGCCGAGAACGGGCAGATGCTCGTGGCGAACACGGTCATCCACGACCACGAGAAGGCCGGCTGGCTCACCTTCGCCGAGGTCATCCAGAAGTCCAGCAATATCGGCGCCGTCAAGGTGGCCCAGGCGCTCGGTGAGGAGCGGCTGTTCCACTATCTCACCGCCTTTGGGTTCGGCCAGCGGACGGAGATTGATCTGCCGGGCGAGGCGGCGGGGCTCGTCAAGGAGCCGCGCGATTGGAGCCGTCGCTCGCTCGCCTCAATCGCCATCGGGCAGGAGATCGGGGTGACGGCGCTGCAGCTCGTCACGGCCGTGTCGGCGATCGCGAACGGCGGATGGCTGATGAAGCCCTATGTCGTCTCCGAGATTCGCGATGCGGACGGACGGCTCATCGCCCAGGCGGGTCCCCAGGTGCGCCGCCGGCCGATCTCTCCGCAGACCGCCCAGACGCTGAGCAGCATTCTCGAGGGCGTCGTGACCCAGGGGACGGGGCGCAAGGCGGCCGTGCCCGGCTTCCGGGTCGCCGGCAAGACGGGGACCGCCCAAAAGATCGATCCGGCGACCGGCGCCTACTCCTCGACCCTGCTCGTCGGCTCCTTCGTCGGATTCGTGCCGGTGGAAGACCCCAAGCTGGCCATTGTGGTGGTCATTGACGAGCCGCAGACCGAGGGCTGGGGCGGCGTGGTCGCGGCCCCGGTGTTCAGACGGATCGCGGAGCAGGCGCTGCCCTATCTCGGCGTCACCAGCCAGGAGCCGATCAAGGTTGCACGGGCCGGCGCCGCGGCGACCCCGGATCTATGAAATTGGCGGAGCTGATCGCGCCGTTGACGGTGATGGAGCGACGCGGCGCGCTCGATGTCGAGGTGACTGACGTGACGGATGACTCGCGGCGCGTGAGGGCGGGGAGCCTGTTCGTCGCGGTCAAGGGCGGCCGCGCGGACGGACACGCGTTCCTGCAGGCAGCGATGGCGGCTGGTGCGGCGGCGCTGGTCGTGAAGGAACCTTGGCCGACCGCGGCCGGCGAGCCGACGGTGCCCGTCATCCGCGTGGCCGACTCGCGGCGAGCGGTCGGGCTCCTTGCCAGCCGGCTGCGCGGCGAGCCCTCGACCCGGCTGACCATGATCGGCGTCACGGGCACGAACGGGAAGACCACGGTCACCTACCTCTGCAAGGCGCTCTTGGAAGCGGCTGGTCGGCGGGTGGGGCTCATCGGGACGGTCGACTATCAGATCGGCTCCGAGCGGATCGCCGCCTCGCACACGACGCCCGGCGCCGTCGAGCTGCAGGCCTTGCTGGGCCGGATGGTCGAGGCCGGGCTCGACACGGCTGTCCTCGAGGTCTCCTCGCACGCGCTCGCCCTCGATCGGGTCGCCGGCTGCGAATTCGACCTGGCGGTCTTCACGAACCTGACGCAGGATCATCTCGACTTCCACCGCGACATGGAAGACTACTTCCAAGCCAAGCTGCGGCTCTTCACCGGGCTCACCGACGCGGGGGCGAAGCGTCGGCCCAAGCGCGCGATCGTCAACGCGGACGACCCGCGCGGGCACCACGTCTGCGGCGCGAGCGGCGTCCCGGTCTGGACCTACGCGGTCGAGAAGCAGGCGGACCTCCGCGCCGAAGACGTGCGGCTCGCGCTCGCCGGCACGCGCTTCACCGCGGTCACGCCGCGGGGCGCCTTCCCCGTCGAGAGCCGGCTCGTCGGGGAGCACAACGTCTACAACCTGCTCGCCGCCATCAGCGTCGCGCTTCATGAAGGCGTGGCGCCGGGGACGATTCGGGAGACCCTCCGCGGCGGGGTCAACGTCCCAGGTCGGTTCGAACGGGTGGAGGTGGGACAGGACTTCGCGGTCGTCGTGGACTACGCCCACACCGAAGACGCGCTGGTCCGGCTGCTCGATACGGTCCAGGCGCTGAAGACGGGCAGGATCATCACAGTCTTCGGCTGTGGGGGCGACCGGGACCGCGGCAAGCGGCCCAAGATGGGCCGGGCCGCGGCGCTCCGGAGTGACCTCGTCGTGCTCACCTCGGACAACCCGCGCAGTGAGGACCCGCTGGCGATCTTGCGGGAGATCGAGGCGGGCGTGAAGGAAGCGCAGGCGCAGCGGCCGGTCCGGTACGAGGTGATTCCGGACCGCCGGCAGGCCATCGAGCGGGCGGTCCGGGAAGCCAAGCCCGGCGACATGGTCCTGATCGCGGGCAAGGGCCACGAGGACTACCAGATCATCGGAACGCAGCGGTTGCATTTCGACGACCGGGAGGTCGCGCGGGAGGCGCTCAGCCGGCTCGGGCGTTGAGGGACGATTCGGCGGGGGCGCCGGCGGCGCCGCGCGCATACGGGAGAGGCGATGACCGACCTTGAACGGGTTGAGCGCATCAAAGTCTTCGGCGTCCAGCGGGGGTTGAAGGGCGGCACCTTTATCCTCTGCCTGGACCCGGAAACCGGCACGACCTTCGCCATCCGGCCCGGCGAGACCATCGGCGCGGCGCTCGGACGGGTCAAGGCCCGGTTTCAGACGGTCATGGGAGAGGGGCGTGGCGAGACTCGCGGGGGGCCTCGCTGAACCGGCGCCCGCGCGGCTCCGTCTGGAAGATGGCGCTGTTCACGCTCGAAGAGATTCTGGAGGTGACTGGCGGCTGCCTGCTCGCGGGAGAAGCCCGTGGCAGGGTCGGCGTCCAGCGGGTCACGACCGACTCCCGCGCGGTCCGGCGGGGCGACCTGTTCGTGGCTCTGCTCGGGGAGCGCCACAATGGCCACGACTTCGTCACCGACGCAGTTCGGCGGGGCGCGGCCGGCGCGATCGTGCAGAAGGCGATGGCGCTCCCGGGAGGGGCGGCTGGCGTGCCGGGACGTCCCTTCCTCGTGAAGGTGCCGGACACCCTGGCTGCGTTTCAGCAGCTCGCCGCGCAGCACCGGAGCCGCTTCCGGATTCCGCTGGTCGCCGTGACCGGGAGCAACGGGAAGACCACCACGAAGGACATGGTCGCTCTGGTGCTTGCCGAGCGGGGCCGGGTTCTGAAGACCGAGGGCAATCTGAACAACCGTATCGGCGTTCCCCAGACCCTCTTGCGCCTGACCACCCACCACGACGCGGCAGTCGTGGAGATGGGCGTGGACCACCAGGGGCAGACCAGCCGGCTCTGCGAGCTCGCGCGGCCGACGATCGGGCTGATCACGAACGTCGGCCCCGACCATCTGGAGTTCTTTGGAAGCCTCGAGGCCTCTGCCCAGGCCAAGGGGGAGCTGCTGGACCAGTTGCCGCCCGACGGGGCAGTCGTGTTGAACGCGGACGATCCCTACTACGAGTACCTGGCCTCCCGGGCCCGCTGCCGCGTGATCGCGTTCGGCTTGGCGGCGACGGCCGACGTGCGGGCGGGCGCGGTGGCGCAGGATGAGGGCGGCGCCCGCTTCGGATTGCTGCTGCCGGGTCGCACGCGCCCCGTGCCCGTGCGCCTACGGGTGCCGGGGCTTCACAATGTCGCCAACGCCCTGGCCGCCAGCGCAGTCGGGCATGTCCTCGGGTTGAGCGGGGCGGCGATCGCGCGCGGCTTGGCGCGGTTCCGGGCGGCGGCTATGCGCTCGCAGGTGGTGACGGTCAGCGGGATCCGGATCATCAACGACTGTTACAATGCGAATCCGGCTTCGATGAAGGCCGCCGTGGACCTCCTGGCCCAGCTTGGGCGCGGGGGCCGCACCCTTGCTGTGCTGGGCGACATGCTGGAATTGGGCCGGGAGGCGGAGACCTGGCACCGCGAGGTCGGCGCCTACCTGGCCGAGCGGGGCATCTCGTTCCTGATCGCCTGCGGCGCCCTGGGCCGCCACCTGGCGGAGGGAGCCAGGCGGGCCGGGCTGCCCGCGGAGCAGGTACGGGAGACCGAGGATGCGGAGGAGGCTGCCGGCCTCGCCGGCCGGCTCGTGTGCCCGGGCGACACGGTGCTGGTCAAAGCGTCCCGCGGGATGCGGTTGGAGCGGGTCGTTGAGGCGCTCATGGAAAGGACACGCTAATGGCTCATGGCCTCCGGTTCCAGCCGGCGGTTGAGCCGTCAGCCATCAGCCATCAGCCAGACGCTCCGGTCTGAATCATGCTCTATCTGCTGCTCTATCCGCTGCACACCGAGTTCTCCTTCTTAAACGTCTTCCGGTATCTCAGCTTCCGGATTATCTACGCCGCCGTGACGGCGTTCCTCATCGCGTTCGTGCTGGCGCCCCCGCTCATCCGCAGGCTCCAGGAGATCCGGCTCGGCCAGCACGTGCGGGAAGACGGGCCGAAGACCCACCTGGCCAAGAGCGGCACGCCGACGATGGGCGGCCTGTTGATTCTCTTCGCGGTCGTGCTCTCCACGGTGCTTTGGGCCGACATTACGAACCGGTATGTGTGGCTGGTGGTCTTTGCGACCCTGGGGTTCGGGGCGATCGGGTTCATGGACGATTACCTCAAGTTCGTCCGGGGTCAGTCCAAGGGTCTCTCCGTCAAGCAGAAGATGGCGGCGCAGCTCCTGGTCGCGCTGGGGATCGGGGTCTTCTTTTACTTTCTCCCCGGGTATTCGACCAAGCTCAGCGTGCCTTTCTTCAAGAACTTCACGCCGGACCTGAGCGTCTTCTACATCCCGTTCGCGATCCTGGTCATTGTCGGCAGCTCCAACGCGGTGAACCTGACGGATGGGCTGGACGGGTTGGCGGTGGGGCCGGTGATGATCGCGGCCCTCGCCTACACGATCGTCGCCTACGTGGTCGGCAACAAGATCATGTCCGAGTACCTGCTGATCCCCTACATCGAAGGGGCGGGGGAGTTGGCGGTGTTCACCGCCGCCATCTTCGGCGCCAGCCTGGGGTTTCTCTGGTTCAACACCTACCCGGCGTCCGTGTTCATGGGGGACGTGGGCTCGTTGCCGCTCGGCGCGGCGCTGGGGACCGTGGCCGTGGCCAGCAAGCACGAGCTGCTGCTGCTCCTGGTCGGCGGCGTGTTCGTGATCGAGGCGATCTCGGTCATTTTCCAGGTCGTCTCGTACAAGTCGCGCGGCAAGCGGATCTTCCTGATGGCGCCGATCCACCACCACTTCGAGATGAAGGGCTGGGAGGAGCCGAAGGTCGTCGTGCGGCTGTGGATCATCGCGATTCTCCTGGCCCTGTTGAGCCTGAGTACGCTGAAGCTGCGGTAAAAACGCGACGGGTGACGCGGGACAGTGACGAGCGGCAGGGAGAGAAGAAACCTCGCCCGGTCGTGCGTCCCCGCGTCACGGGAAGCGGCGAGGGGCTGGGGGCTGAGAACCGAGAACCGAGAACGATGCGATCGGATCCGGCAGCAGAGTTTAGAGGGCGGCGGGTCACTGTCGTCGGGCTCGCGCGGAGTGGGATCGCGGCGGCGCGGCTGCTCGCCGCCGTGGGCGCGCGTGTCACGGTCGCGGACGAGAAGCCGGAGGCGCAATTGGCGGGCGCGCTCCAGCAGCTCGACCGACAGGCGGTGGCGGTCCGCGTCGGCCCTGGGTACGAGACGGCGCTGGAGGGGGCCGACCTCGTCGTCGTGAGCCCGGGCGTCCCGACCAGGTTGCCGATGCTTGCGGCGGCCCGCGCCCGGGGCCTGGCAGTGATCGGCGAGTTGGAGCTGGCCTTCCGGTTCCTCGAGGCGCCGGTGCTGGCGGTGACCGGGACAAACGGCAAGAGCACGACTGTGACGCTCCTGGGGCTGACGCTCGAGCGCGCGGGCAAGCGGGCCTTCGTCGGCGGCAACCTGGGCCGGGCG
Organism: uncultured Nitrospira sp.; assembly: GCA_964616355.1. GTDB lineage: Bacteria > Nitrospirota > Nitrospiria > Nitrospirales > Nitrospiraceae > CAZTUO01. Next base: position 1,465 of record CAZTUO010000004.1, on the reverse strand, counting down.
CTCGGCGAGGCGGCGCTGGCGACCTGGGAGCAGCGGAAAGCCTCGGGCGGCGGCTCACCCTACGACGTCGTCGTCGTCGAGGTGTCGAGTTTTCAGCTCGAGACGATCGAGCGGTTTCATCCGACGGTGGCGGCGCTGCTCAACATCGCGCCAGACCACTTGGATCGCTACGACAGCCTGGAGGACTACATCGCGGCGAAGGCCCGGATCTTCGAGAACCAGACCGCGGACGACGTGGCGGTCCTGAACCTGGACGACGAGCGGGTGACGGCGATGGCAAAGGGTCTCCGGGCGCGGCGGGCGGGCTTCAGTTGCCGACGGCCGCTCCGCCCGCCGGTCGAGGTCGGGGCCTGGCTGGAGGGCGAGCGGCTCGTCGCCGCGCTCGGTGGCCCCACGACCGAGGTGCTCGCGCGGAGCGAACTGCGGCTCTTCGGCGAGCACAACCTGGCCAACGCGCTGGCGGCGACGGCGATCGGGCTGGCAGCCGGGTGCCCGCGGGACGCGATTCGGGAGGCGCTGCGCACCTTCCCGGGCTTGGAACATGCGCTGGAAGTGGTGCGGGAGCGGCGCGGCGTGCGGTTCGTCAACGACTCGAAGGGCACGAACGTGGACGCGACGCTCAAGGCCCTGGAGAGCTTCGACGCGCCGGTCCTGCTGATCGCGGGGGGACGGGACAAGGGCGGGGATTTCACGAGGCTGCGCGAGCCCGTCCGCCAGCGGGTCAAGCGGCTGATCCTCATCGGGGAGGCGGCGCCGCGCATCAAGGCGGCCCTGGGCGACTTCGAGCGGCTCGTCGAGGCGGGGAGCCTTCGGGAGGCGGTGGGTGCGGCGGCCGCCGCGGCGGCGCCGGGCGACGTCGTGTTGCTGTCGCCCGCCTGCGCGAGCTTTGACATGTTCGCCGACTACCAGGACCGCGGCCGGCAGTTCAAGCAGCTCGTCAACGAGTTGCCGTAGCTGGCCGCGAATGGCAACTAGCGCAAAGCTTGGAATGCTTGGCTGCTAGCTGTTCACTACTCGCATTCGCTGAGGGAGCGAGTCCATGGCGCGACGAGTGGTGCCGCCCGGGCCGCTGACGCTGCCATGGCCGGCCTGGCCGACCGCGGGCCGGCGGCGTCCAGCCGCCGACGCCGGCTTGTGGACGGTCACGGTCGTCCTGGCGTTGATCGGATTGGTGATGGTCTTCAGCGCGAGCGCGGTGGTCGCCGTCAACCGCTACGACGACGTGGGCTATTTCCTCAAGCGCCAGCTCGCCTGGCTGGCCTTCGGGTTCCTGCTGCTGCACCTGGCCTCTCACGTGGATTACACGCTGTGGCGGCGGCTGGCGATCCCGGCGCTGGCGGTCGGCGTCCTTCCGGAGATCCTCGCTCGCTTCCTGGCCGACCGGCCGCACCTCGGCATCGACCTGATGGATGGCGGCTCGGCCGAGATCGCCCACCATCTGTTGCGCCAACCGCGCGGCCGCGTG
>CAZTUO010000003.1:27275-37538 GCA_964616355.1 uncultured Nitrospira sp. | reverse complement strand
AGGTCATCCAGAATTTCTCACGTGACACCTTGACACCCAACACAGTTGCTCCCATGTCCTGAAAGACGCTGACACGCCAATCAGCTTCGTCACCTCGCCAGCACCGGGCTGTCCAAGTACCCGTTTTTCCAGGCCGATCATCGGTCAGTGGTTCCACTGACAACCGCTGCGAATTAGTAACCATTCTCCTGACATACAGCCCAACGGTCTCTTGCTACAATCTTCCCTGCACGCGTACGCAGGATCAAGTACTGAGTGGGCTCACCATCCGCGCGGGGATCGAGCGGGTGGGACAGGGCAGAGACACCCGGGGCGCTCACGGACAGGCTGTTCACGCACCAGGCGAACCACTCCAGCGAGGTTATCGTATGACACGACATGGCTGGCTCAAACAGTCCGGCATTCTCGTCTTCGACCTCAGGTGTCAGTTGCTGTATTCGAACTTCGAGGGGCGGCTGTTGCATGGGTCCGGCAAGAACGGGGACGCTCCGGTGATGGAGCACGACCTGGCCTTCGACATCAAGCGGCTGTGCCTGCGCTTGAGAAAGCTGATCGGGATGTCCCCCGGGGACGCCCACCCCGACCGGTTCGAGACCGAGTCGCTGACCGTGCCGGTCGGCGAGGTGAACTACCGGTTGGAGGGGTCGGTGCTGTCCTCCGAGCTGTCGAAGGAGCCGTGCATCCTGATCGTCGTCGAGGAAGAGGAGCAGCGCCCGGTGCCGAAGCTCAATCTGGCTCACTTCCAGGCGACGTACAAGCTGACGCGCCGCGAGATCCAGATTCTCGAGCTGCTGAGCAAGGGCGCCAGCTACAAGGAAATCGCCTACACCCTCTCGATCTCGGCCCACACGGTCCGAGACCACATCAAGAACATCCGCCTCAAGCTCCATGCCGAGAGCAAGTGCGGCATCATGGCCCGCCTGATCGAGGACGCGGGCATGTACGAAGAGGCCAGGCTGGCCGGCACTCCGCACAGTGACGGCGAGCCCGCCGGCGAGGCCCGCCAGCCCGAGGCCAAGCCAGCCGGCGTGGGACTGGGGGGCGGCCCCGCCCCAGGCGGGGTCGGACAGCTCAGCCCGGGGCTTAAACCGAAGGAGACGTTCGCCGCCCCCGGCGGCCGACCGCCGGAGAGCCGCACGACTCGCGGCGCCTATGCCCGTTCAAGCCGGCTCTAGCGGCGGGCTCGCCGCCCGGTCGGGCTGGGGCGGAGGAAGGCCTCGGGGGAGAAGGCCTGGGACCCGACACGGAACGGCGGAGACAGGAGGAGAACCTTGGCGGTGACTGCGCGAGGCCTTCACGCGGCAACCTGGCTCGTCCCAGCCCTTCTTGTCTTGCCGCTTTCCTGCACCAAGACGGAGCCGCCGCTGCCCAAGAAGGTGTCCGATACGCTGCCGAAGGTCGTCGCTAGCGTCAACGGCGTCACCATCGAACGGGAGGCCGTGCTCGAACGCCTCGACCAGGCCCGGACCATGATGGCCCACCAGCAGCACATGAGCCAATCCTCGGTGGACGCGGCGGCGGGCGCCCAGGCGGCGCCGACGCCGGCTCCAGCTCCCCTGTCGCCGGCCGAGCAGGCGCGACACGACGCCGAGCAGGAAAAGGAGCTCCTCCATGCCATCATCAACCAGATGGTCCTCGAGGAGCTCAAGAAGCAGGAAGCCGCCCGACTCGGGCTCCGCGTCGCGCCCGAGCAGCTCGAGGCCAACATCAAACGCATCGAAGAGCAGTCAGGATCGCGGGAGGCGCTGGAAGCGCAGCTCCAGCAGGGGCACACCACGATTGACCAGTGGCGCACGCAGTTGCACCAGGCCCTGTTGTTCCAGGCGCTCGAGGCCCGCCGCCGCGCCGCCACGCCCGTCAGTGACGAGGAAATCCGCCAGTACTGGGAGCAGAACCGGGCGACGCTGGCCCAGCTCTGGAACACCACCCGGCTGGACCAGGTCCGCGACCGCATCCGCACCCTCATCCAGCAGAGCCGATGGCCCGCGGAGGAGGCCCACTGGTACCAGGAGCTCGTCCGGTCAGCGAAGATCTGGGTGGATCCTGCCGTCCGCCAGCAGCTCGCGCGGCCGCCCGACCACGCGCATCCAGGACCGCCCCCCGCCGGTGCCCCGGTCGGGGCGCCAAGGGATAGCGACGCGTCACCGCGGCAGGAACCAGACCAGGGAGACGCTCCATGATCGAAGTCCGGGACTTGACGAAGCGCTACGGGCACGTGACCGCGATTGACGCGATCAGCTTCTCCGTGCGTGCGGGCGAGATCGTCGGGCTGCTCGGCCCCAACGGGGCCGGCAAGACAACCACGATGCGGATCCTCACGGGCTGCATGCCCGCGACCAGCGGCACCGCCTGCGTCGGGGGTTACGACATGATCTCCCACGCGACGGAGGCCAAGCGACGGATCGGGTACCTGCCCGAATTCGTCCCGCTCTATCCGGACATGACCGTGCCCGAGTACCTGGACTACCTGGGCGCGCTGCGTGGCTTGCGCGGCCGGGACCTCCGGGCTGCCCGCGAGCGCGTGATCGAGCGCTGCGGGCTCCAGGAAATGCGCCGCCGCCTGGTCAAGAATCTCTCGAAGGGCTACCAGCAACGGCTCGGGCTCGCGCAGGCCCTGATCCACGGCCCGTCCATCCTGATCCTGGATGAGCCGACCGGCGGGCTCGACCCACGCCAGAGCCACGAGATGCGGCAGTTCATCCGGCGGCTCGCCGGCGAGCACACGATCTTGCTGAGCACCCACATCCTGCCAGAGGCCACCGCCCTCTGTGAGCGGGTCGTCATCATGCACCGCGGCCGCATCGCCGCCGTGGACGAGCAGGAGAGGCTGGCGGCGCGGCTGCGCAAATCGGAAAAACTGGTCGTGCGTCTCCGCCACCCATCCCCCGACGCGCTCAGCAGCCTGCGGCACATCCCCGGCGTGATCGGGGTCTATTCGGCGGCGGGGTGGGGCCAGGGCAAGCCTGGCGGCCCCGGCGAGCAACGGTGGGTGGTCGAGTGCGAACTGGGCAAGGATCTCACGGAGGAGATCGCGCGGCTGGCGGTCCAGCGCGCCTGGGGCCTGGCCGAGCTGGCCCCGCTCGCGATGAGCCTGGAAGAGGTCTTCCTGAACCTGACGAATCCGAGCGAGCCGGAGGCGGCGTCATGAGCACGCTCTGGGTGATCGCCCGGCGCGAGGTCTGGAGCTACCTCACTTCCCCGGTCGCCTACGTGGTGTCGGCCATCTTCCTCGCGATCGTGGGCTTTCTGTTCTACGGGGTCGCGAAGCTGGCCAGCGAGCGGAGCCTGCAGTGGCTGCAGTTTCAGGGCTCGGTGCCGGCCTTCAACGTGATTCAGCTCGTCTTCCGTCCGGTCTTCCAGGACATGGCGCTGGTGCTGGTGTTCGTCGTGCCGCTGCTGACCATGCGGCTGTTCGCCGAGGAGCGCCGGCAGCGGACCTACGATCTGCTCTTCAGCGCGCCCGTCTCGATCGTGGCGATCGTCGGCGGCAAGTTCGCGGCCGCGGTGCTGATCTACACCGTGCTGCTCGCGCTGACCGCGGTCCTGCCCCTGCTGCTCGGCCAGTTCGCCGTCTTCCCCTGGACTGCGCTCGCGGCCGCCTATCTCGGCCTGTGGCTCCTCGGGCTCGTGTTCATCGCTGTGGGCCTCTTCGCGTCCACGCTGACCGAGTATCAGATCGTCGCGGCGTTCACCGGCGTCGGGATCCTCCTCGTCCTCTGGGTCGTGGGCCTGATCGGACAGGACGCCGAGCTGACCCTGCTGGCCACCACGCTGAGAAGGATCGCCGTGTCGGTCCATTTCGACAGCTTCGTCCAGGGGCTGGTCAGCACCTCGTCCATCGTCTTTTTCACGAGCCTGGCGCTGCTGTGGCTGACGATGGCCTATCGCGTCGTGGAGGCCAACCGGTGGAAATGACGAGGTCCTCGCGTCTGCTGACCTGGTTGCGGCTCCCCGCGGTGGCCCGGGCGCTCCGGGGGGCCAACAGCGTCGTGATCGTGCTGGTGGTCGCCGGCCTGCTCGTCGTGGTCAACGCCCTCGCCGCCTATCGGGACGTGCGGTGGGACCTCTCGGAAACCCGGCGCTTCACCTTGGCGCCCCAGACCCTGAGCCTCCTCGAGCAGCTCGATCAGGACGTCACGGTCTACGCCTTCGCACAGAAGGGGAGCGACGAGGAGCGGAAGGGGCAGGAGCTGCTCGACACCTACGGGGCCAGGTCGCCCAAGTTCCGCTACCGCGTCCTCGATCCCGACCAGCACCCGGCCCAGGCCAAGGAGTTCGGCGTGAGCCAATACGGTACGATCGTGGTGACCACCGCGACCGGCCGGCAGGCGCGCGGCACGGCGATCACCGAGGCCGAGGTCACCCGCGCGCTCCTCCGCGCGTGGCGCGACCGCGGCCAGGCCCTCTACTTCCTCGAAGGCCACGGCGAACACGAGCTGACCGACAGCTTGAAGCCGGGCTACGCCCAGCTCCGGGCGGTCCTCGAGCAGGAAGGCTTCATCCCCAAGTCCATCAAGCTCTTGAACGGGGAGCCGGTCCCGAAGGATGCGGCGGCGCTCGTCGTCGCCGGTCCCAAGCTCCCCCTCCAGGCCGCCGAGGTGGCGAGCCTCCGGCAGTACCTGCAACGGGGCGGCCGCCTGGCCGTGCTCGCGGACCCGCACACCGAGACGGGCCTCGATCCGCTCCTGGCGGAGTGGGGCCTCACGCTGGGCGCCGGCGTCGTCGTGGATCAAGGCGCCCGCACGTTCGGCGGCTCCTTCACGCTGCCGCTGGTTACCATCTATACGACCCACGAGATCGTGCGCGAGTTGAAGCTGCCCACGCTGTTCGCCGAGGTCCGCCCGGTCTTCGTGGACCACCGGAATCCGGACTACGCCGGCGTCCCGCTGGCCCAGACCACGAACCAGAGCTGGGCCGAGTCCAGCGTGGGCGCGGGCCCGCCCCAGTTCGACCCGAGCCAGGAGGCCCGGGGCCCCTTCAGCCTGGCCGTGGCCGCCCAGCCTAGAACCATGCTCTCGAATATCAAAGGAAGCCCGCGGCTGGTGGTGGTCGGCGACTCCGACTTCCTGAGCAACGTGTACGTCAATTTCTCTGGCAACCGGGACCTCTTCCTGAACATGGTCAACTGGCTCATCCAGGGGCTCGACGCGTTCACCATCCGGCCGCACGAGGCCAATGTCAGCCCGATCATCCTCTCGGAACAGCAGGCCAACCTCCTGTTCGCGATTCCTGTGGTGGCGCTGCCCATCCTGATCACCTGCACCGGGTGGGGCATCTGGCGGTACCGGTGCACGCGGGTCTGAGGCACGGCCGGTCCGGCATCCCATGCGCAACCTCCTCACCTTCGCCAGCCTCCTCTTCCTCCTGGCGGTCGTCTGGGGGACCTGGGCCAAGATCCGGCCGATCGCCGCGCAGGCGCCCGGGCAGGCCGGACAGGCCGCCCAGGCGCAACCGCTGCTGACCTTCGAGCCCAGCACCGTCACCCGCCTCGCGGTACGCCGCGGGCAGGTGGCCTTCTCGATCAAGCGCGGCGAGGGACAGGGGTGGCTCGTCCAGACGCCGTTCCAGGCTCGCGCCGACGCCTACCTGGCGGAGCGCGCCCTGCTCGTCCTGCACAAGATCCCGGCCGAGCCGTTCATCCAGCCAGAGGGGGCCTCCCTGAGCCAGTACGGGCTCGGTCCAGACGACCCGCGCACCAGAATCGTGCTGGAAGACCAGGGGACGAGCCACTGGATCGAGCTGGGTAGAGGGTCGCCCAACGGCAAGATGATCTATGCCCGCAGCTCCGAGCGCGACGGGATCGTCCTCGTGCCGAAGGACCGCCTGCAGGCCCTGCCCCAGGAGGCGGCTGACCTGCTGGACCGGCGGATTTTCCCCATCGCGCTCGACCCGCTCCGGACGATCGAGGTGGCCCGTGACGGCGCCCGGCTGGCGCTCCAGGCTGGCGGCACCGGCTGGATGCTCACCGCCCCGATCCGCACGCGGGCGGACACCCAGGTCATGACGGAATGGCTCAAGCGACTCGCGGCGCTCACCGCCGCGGCCGTCCACCTCCCCGATCCGGGAGCCGCCCGGCGCGCGTCTCGCACCCGCCTGGGCTCGATCCGGATGGCGGCCGGCCAGACCGGCCTGACCGCCGATCTGTTCCGGAGAGGCGACGTGATCCTGGTCCGCCGCTCCGACCAGCCCGACCTCGAGTTCGAGCTGCCCGCAGCCCAGCTCCCGCTGCTCTTCCCCGACACGTTTGCGCTCCGGGACAAGCACCTGGTCCATGGGGCGGGCCCGATCAGCGCGGTGGAGTTCCGCAACCGGGGCCGGGTACTGTCGTGGATCAGAACCCCGCAAGGGTGGACCCGGGCAGGCATCGCCCCGACAGCCACCCTGTCCGAGCAGCAAGCGGAGCGACTCGAGCGCTGGCTGACGGACCTCCGCCTCGCCGCCGGCAGCGCGCCGGTGCCGACGCTCCTCCGTTGTCGGCCGCAGGAATCGTTCCGGTGGGTCGTGACGCTCCGGGGGCCTGGGCGCCAGCTCGTCGGGCGCGTGGCCCTGGCGAGGACCAGATCCTGCGGCGACGTGGCGACGCTCCCCACCGGCGAGTGGGTCCGGCTCCCGCAGCCGGACCTCCTCGACGAGATTCCGGCTGGACGCGGCTGATCGCGCGGGACCAATGGCTGGCTCACCCCGGTCCCGCGGGGTAAGCCCCATGTGGATGTACAGACCATGCCCCCATCGGCAGCCCAACCACTCACCGGAGAAACGACGCTGACGGAGGCGGCGGTTCGCGCTCATGCCGTCGCGGCGGAGTGCCTGCTCTTTGCCCGCTACCTGACCGGGCAAGCGCCGCCACGCGCGCTGCTGGACCGCTACGTCCGCGCCCACACGATCCTCTTGCTCGACGAGGCTCGTCCCGGAGATCTCGCCCTGGTGGCCTTCGCCCGGAAACACCCCTGGAGCCTTCCGTTCCTGGACGCGGCCCTGGGCCTCCTGGAGCCTCGGGCCCTGCTGCGCAAAAAGCTCCTGGTGACGGTGGCGCTCCTCGAGACGACGCCGGAGTTCACCGACTGGTTCTTTCCTCAGCGCCTGCCTCCGGTCGTGGCGTGGCTCCGGATCGTCCTGGGCGGGCTCACCAGCCTGGCCAAGACCGTGGTCGGGCTTCCCCTGTACTTGGTAGCCATGCGAGCCCGATGATCAGCGACGTCCTTGTTGTCGGCTCCGGGGCCAGCGGCGTGCACGCCGCGGCCCCGCTCGCCGTCGCCGGCTATCGCGTGACCCTGCTGGACGTGGGGCATGAGGATCGTGTCTACGCCCCGCTCATCCCCGACGCCTCGTTCGTGGACCTCCGCCGGACGGACCAGGCGCAGGCCCGGTATCTGCTCGGCGAGCGGTTCGAGGGCGTGCCGTTCGGGGCGATCCGGGTCGGGGCGCAATTGACCCCGCCGCGGCAGTACGTCGTCGAGGGGGTGGACAGGCTAACGCCGATCGTCTCGGAGTCGTTCTTCCCGCTGGAAAGCCTGGCGCGGGGCGGCCTGGCGAGCGCCTGGGGCGCCGGCGTCTTCCCCTACACGGAGCGGGACCTTGCAGGCTTTCCGGTCACCTGGCACGAGCTGGCGCCTCACTACGAGATCGTCGCCGAGCGCATCGGCATCAGCGGTGCCCGGGATGACCTGCTCCCCTTCTACGGCGAGTGCAAGTCCCTGCTGCCCCCGCTCCGCAACGACCGGAACGCCGCGCTGATCCTCGCGCGCTACCGACGGCGCCGGGCGCGCTTCAACGCCCGCGGTCTCTACCTGGGCAACCCCGGCTGGCTGCGCTGAGCCGGCCCTATCGCGGCCGTGGGCCCGACCGGTACCTGGACATGTCCTTCTGGGCCGACACCGACCGGAGCGTCTACCGCCCGCACTACACGCTGGCCGAGTTGCAGGCGTATCCCAACTTCACCTATCATCGCCCGGTCCTGGTTTCCTCCTTCCGGGAACAGGGCGACGGCCGTGTCACGGTCATGGGCACCAACCTGCAGACTGGGCAGCAGGAGACGCACGGGGGCCGCAGCCTGATCCTCGCGGCCGGGGTGCTCGGCACCACGCGCATCGTGCTCCGCTCGCTTGAGCGGTACGGCGTCCCAGTGCCCCTGGTCGCCAACCCCTATACGCTCGTCCCGATGCTGAACCTCGGCATGCTCGGTCGGCTGCCGAGCCGCCACAAGCACAGCCTGGCCCAGCTCTGTCTGGTCTTCGACCCGCAGGAGCCCGGCGAGCCGCTGCTCCACGCCCACATCCATTCCTACCGCTCGTTGCTCAATTTCCGGCTGATTCAGGAGCTGCCCCTGCCCCACCGCGAGGGCATGCGGCTCACGCAACTGCTGCTCCCGGCCCTGGCCATTCTGGCGATCGATCATGAAGATCGCCCCGGGCCCGGGAAGTTCTGCCGGCTCCACCGGGGACGGTTGGGCGAGCCGGACCGGCTCGAGCTCGTCTATACGCTGCCCGCGGAGCAACTGGCCCGGCAGCGCTGCCAGGAGCGGCGGCTCCTGCGCCTGTTCCTTCGGCTCGGCTGCCTGCCCCTCACGCGGGTGCGGCCCGGCCACGCCGCGAGCGCGCATTACGGCGGGACCTTGCCCATGACCCGGGAGGACCGGGAACTGACGGTGACGCCGGACGGGCGGCTCCGCGGCACCCGCGCGGTGTACGTCGCGGACGGTGCCAGCTTCCCCTATCTCCCCGCCAAAGGGCTCACCTTCACCATGATGGCCAACGCCAACCGGATCGGCGAGCACGTCGCCGCCGTGCTGCGGGACCGATGACCAGGGCGGTGCGAACCGTGCTGGTCACCGGGCGCGACCGGTTTCCTGGGACGCCGCCTCTGCGAGCATTTCCGGCGGCAGGGCTGGGCCGTGCGCGGCCTGGCGCGGCGCCCGGAGACCGCGCTGTTCCGAGAGCCAGGCATCACGCTCTACCGGGGTCTCCTCCCGGACGACCTGGATCCGGCGGCCTTCGAGGGCGCCGCGGTCGTCGTGCACGCCGCCTACGCCACCCGGCGGCTGCCGCCGGCGGACGCGCACCGGGTGAACCATCTCGGCACTCTGGCCGTGTACGAGCGGAGCCGGCAGGCGGGAGCCGCCCAATTCGTGTTCATCTCCAGCACAGGCGCGCACGCCGGCGCGGAGTCCTACTACGGCCGGAGCAAGTTCGAGCTGGAGCGGCGGCTGGATCCCGCGCGCGACCTCGTGATCCGGCCCGGCCTAATCCTCGGCCCTGGCCCGGGCGGGACGTTCCACGCCATGGCGACGCAGCTTCGCCGGCTTGGCCTCGTGCCGATCTTCGACGGCGGCCGGCAGATCATCCAGACCGTCTTCATTGACGATGTCTGCCAGGCCGTCGAGCTGGCGGTGGACAAGCGACTGACGGGAACCTACGTCGTGGCGGAGCCCGAGGGGTTGACGATGCGGGAGCTGTTCGCGAAGATCGCCGCCCGGCTGAACCGGCGCTGCCTCTTCGTCCCGCTGCCGATGGAGGAGACTTTGCGGCTGCTCCGGCTGCTCGAGCGCTGGCGGATCCCCTTTCCCCTCACGTCGGAGAATCTCCTGGGGCTCAAGGCCATGGTCCCCATGCCCTCGGCGGCGGACCTGGCCCGGATCGGGCTCACCGTCCGGACGGCCGAGGAGAGCCTGGCGCTCTGTTTTCCCAGCTGACTGACCTCCGCGTCACGACTGCTCCGGCGAGGCGCCCGGCTCACCCAACTCGGCCAGCCGGTCCTGTGCGTAGCGGGCCCAGGCCGACTCCGGAAACTGCTCGCGGACCGTCCGGAAGGCCCCGCGCGCCGCGGCCAGCCGGCCCAGCCGCTGGTGGGCCAGCCCGAGATGGTAGTAGCCTTCGGGCACAAAGGGGCTGGAGGGGTAGAGGCGGATCATCACGTCGAAGTCCCGGATCGCCCCTTCCAGGTCCCCGCGCAGATAGGAGACCGTCGCCAGGTAGTAGGCGCCTGCTCGGCTGCGCCCGAAGCCGGCGCGCGCGCGAGGACGCGGCGGAGCCGATCCACGGCGCCGTCGTAATCGCGGCGGTCCCGGGCCTGGATCCCCTCGTTGAGCAGGACATGGGGCGAGGGATCAAGCCGCCCCAGCGCGAGCGCGACCGTCACGAGCCCGATGGGCAGGCTCGCGGCGGTAAGGCTGCCGACCGTCCCGAGTCCCCGGAGCACCGGCGCGGGGGAGAAGGGCTCGGCCGCCGTGATCCGTCGCCGCCGCGGAGGGAGCTGGGCCAGCAGGAG
>CAZTUO010000003.1:5300-27259 GCA_964616355.1 uncultured Nitrospira sp. | reverse complement strand
CGCCGCGCCCGTCAGGCCTGCGCCCAGCCAGTCCGGCCAGGCCCAACCGTACCACAGACGGACGTGGCCCTGCTCCGGATAGACCAGCATGAAGGCCGGCGAGACCAAATAAATCGTCTTGGCGCCCTCCACCCGCCAGTTCGGATGGTAGGAGACCCGGACCAGGTGAGGCCGACCGACATAGGGCGTGTCGAACTCGATCGTCTCCGCGGACAGCCACGTCCGCACCGGCCCGGAGGAGCCGTCGCTCAACGGCACCGGCCGTCGCGGCAAGTGCCCGATCGCGTCCGGCGAAACCGTGACGAAGCGCGCGAGGGACGAGTCCGGCACATTGACCGGAAAGACGAGCGGGACGTCGAGCTGGTCCGTCAGCCGGAACCACCGGTAGGCGAGGTCCTTCCAGTGCCCCTCCCGGACCAGCACCGGTTCGAAGGCCAGTGGCTCCACGTAGCCGGGGGGCGGGGGCTCCTGGATGCGATAGACTTCGTAGGGCGGCACGCGCGCCAGCCGCGCGACGTCGGTCCGCTTGCGCAACGCCTCCTTCAACTGGTCGCTGACCGCGATGATCTCGCCGACGTTGAACAGCCGCAGGTGGCGGAGCGCGTCGGGCAGGTTGAAGTGCGTGCAGGCCACATGGGAGAAGGGACAGGACGCCTCCTTCGACAGCTCCGCCTGGACATAAAACACGAACGGCGCGGTCGGCGAGGCCTGCAGGTACAGCCCCTCCAGCGTGGAGCGCCCCGAGTAGAGCGGCAGCGTCTCGAAGACGCGCGGCGTCCCGGCGCCGTTGTGGATCATGGAATGCTCGTAGACCACGCGCGGATCGTTCGCGGTCCCGGTCAGGACCCGGTTGACGCCGACGAAGGCCGGCCACAGGCCTTTCTGCTCCGCACCCGCGTAGTTCCAGGCAATCCAGCTCGGGATCTGACTCTTCTGGGACACGCTCCAGCCGGTCAGCAAGCCCGCGAGCCCCAGCACGAGCAGGGGGCCGCCCGGGATCCGCCGGGCCAGCGTGCCCACCCCGACGACTGCCAGGAGCAGGAGTAGGAACTGCCCGAACGGGAGAAACCGCACATCCACGACACCCAGCCAAGGCCCCAGCAGATAGCCAGCGGCGCTGATCCCGATGCCGTACCCGAGGTAGAGACTGACCGAATCCACCGGCACGCCCCACCAGACGCGCCGGATCGCCAGCCAGAGACTCCAACCGCAGGCCGCCGCGGCCGGGCCCCACAGATCCCGCGGCAACACCTCCGTCCACTCCTTGATGAACCAGGCCGGGGCGAAGGCCGTCGTGTAGGGCAAGTTCGCCAGCAGCGGGAGGAGCCACCCCCCGAGCAGGCAGAAGGCCAGCCCATAGACCGCCACCAGATAGCGGATCGCCCCCCACCGGTCGCGGGTCAGCGCCACCAGGCCCAACGTCGTCATGCCGGCCACGAGCAACGTGTAGCCGTGTGCCAGCCCGACCAGCGCAAGCAAGACGGCGTTGGCAACCAGCCCTCGGCCGCGCCGGAGGCCAGCCCAGGCGGTCCCGAGGAACAGGACCGCCAGGCTCATCCCGAGGCTGAAGGCAAACTCGCCGGCCAGCGTGCTCATGAGGTTCCCGCCCCACATCGAGTTGCCTTCCTGGAAGAGGAAGATCGGCGTGGCGACGGCGGCGAGCGCCGGCGCCGGGAAGGGGCGGCCTGCCAGGCGCACCACGGTGTAGGCGGCCAGCGGCAGCGTCACGGTCCCCAGCACCGTCACGAGCTTGAAGGCGACCGGCAAGGCCACGACCGCGCTCAAGCCCGCCATGAGCAAGAAGGACAGCGGAAAATAGAACTGCAGGACTGGGAACCCCGCGTAGTTTCCCTGGGCCCAGCCGGAGAGCTTCCAGGCCGGCAGCAGATGCTCGCGGAAGTACACCGCGGTCGCGTAGTGAGACAGGATGTCGCCGCCGGAGGGAGTCGTCGGCAGCAGGAGCAGGTCGGGCTGGAGGTGCAGCGCAACGAAGGCCAGGACCGCGCCGAGCACGAGCGCGTCGGCCAGGGCTCCCAGGCGGGGCGAGGCGGGCCCTCGGCTGAAACGGCAGCGTCCGCCCGCATCACACCGGAGACCTCTGGAGGGCCGGGCGTCCCGGCGGGCGGAGCTTGGCCGCCCGCCGGAGGCGACGACGCAGGCGCAGGACTGCGACCACGAGCAGCGGGAGGACCGCCAGGCCTCCGACCGCCGCCAGAGTCCGGTATCGAGACCAGGCCGGAGCGAGGATCCGGACTGAAGTGGAGACCGTAGTGGACGTGTGCCGCCCCTGATCCTCGGAATCCACGATCGCAGCCACGACGTAGGCGCTGCCCGGCAGCGCGGACTCGCTCGACAGGTCGAAGGTGACCGCCTGCCGCGCGCCTGCCGGCAGGCTCAGGCGGGCGGCGGCGGGCGACACAGCCAGCTCGCGCGGCGCGACGAGCCGAAGCCGGACCTCGTGGGGCCGCCGATCCACGTTGCGCACGCGCACGCGTACCCCGGCAGAGGAGGCCAGATCCGCCGACTGGATCGTCGCCGTCACCGGGGAGAGCGTCTGTTCCCACTTACTGAAGGGCGTCACGGCGACGGTGGAGAAGGCATAGCCGTTCGCGTCCGTGTACTGGATCCGCACGACCGCGCTGTAGGAGCCCGGCCCCGGCTCCCCGACAGGGAGGTGAATGGCCATCTTGGCGCCGTCCCCGACGCCGAGCCGGTTGAGCATTGGGACCGTGACGGACCGCCCCTCGGCCTCAACCGTCGCTTGCAGCATGAAGGCCGGCTCGTCCCCTTCGTTGAGCAGCTCGACGGACACGTTGAGGAACCGCTCGATGAGCTCCGCCTGGGGGACGATCCGCAGCCGGATGACGCTGCCGTAGCAGGGCGGCTCGCCGAGCGCGACGAAGCCCAGCAGCACGAGCACGCCGGCTGTCATCCAGGAACGGCTCGCGCTAGAACGCGGCATGGTGCCCCTCGTGCGGCGCCGCCTCGAGGCGCTGCGCCAACCGCTCGAGGATCTGATCCGTCAGCGGCCCCGGACATTCGCCCACGACCACGCCCCGCGCGTCCAACGCGAAGGCCCAGGGCAGGGTCGGGAGGTGCCATGCCTGGGCCACGCGCTCAGCGGCGCGGCCGAGGACGAACCGGATCGGAACGGGGCCGCGCCCGCTCCCCCCGACGGACTCGCAGAGCCCAGCGGGGCAAGTCCGCGCCGCCGCCACGACGACGACGGCCGGCGCGCGCCCGCGCAGCACCTCGGAGCCGGCTGGAGGCCGTTGGCCCAGCTTGAGCGTCAGCTCGAAGCGGTTCCAGATCGTGCTGCGCTCGAGCAGCGACGCCACCCACCGGACACGCTCGGTCAGCAGCCACCGGGTGTGACGCACAAGCTCCTCCATCGCCTCGCGATGGTCGGCGGCCGTCTGCGCGCCAGCCTCCTGCCGATCGTCAACCCGGAACAGCCAGACCTTCTCGCGGAACCGGACCGGTCCCACCACGGCGCGGGGCGCGGTCGCCCAGAGCTCCGCCCAGGCTTCAGGGGACACCTGGGCGCGGGAGAGCCACGCCTGCATCGGCGCCCGGGACGCCCCTACGCCCTGACCGAGGGCCTCGAAGGGCCGACCAGCGCGGAGCTGTGCGAGGGCGTCCCGGGCGTCCGGCTCGGACTCGAAGGGGAGCCCGGTCACCCTGACGCGATCCTGCCGGAGCGCCTCCTTGTTCTGATCCCAGTACTCCGCGAGCTCCTCAGGATCCACCACCAGGCGGGCCTCCGCGGCCCGCTCCGTCTTCAGGTACAGGAGGCCGTTGCGGGTCGTCTCCAGCCACTCCGCCAGGCTCGTCGCGTTCGCCCGGAGCATCCCGTCCAACTCCGCATCCGAGGCGAACCCGCTCCGGAGGCTCCTGAGCCGGTCCTGGACCTCGGCGGCCTCGACCCGGAGGCCGCGCTGCTCCCCTTCGGCGCGGATTACCTCGCTCTCGATCATCCGGGCGAGCACCGCCCGCACCTCGTCCTCCGAAACTGGAGAGTGCTGATGGGAGGCCGGCCGCATGCGGCGGTGTTGGGCCAGACGCCGCTCGAGCGCCGCGAAGGTGATCTCCCGCCCGTCCACCACGGCGACCACGTCGGGGTGCGTGCGGAAATAGGCTTCCGCGGCGGCAACCGACGGCAGGCTCATCTCCGGGGCCACGTCAAGGTCCGCGCAGGCGGCCCGCAGCCGCAGCCACCGGGGACGCTCGCGGTGCCACCGCTCGGCGCGCAGATGGCGAGTCAGGCGCGGCCGCCAATCGGCAAAGGAGGTCTCTTCCGCCAGTTTTCTCGCGAGGACCTGGAAGACCAGCACCTGCACCTCCGCCCGGATGGGCTCGCTGGCCTGCCCCGGCGCCACGCCCCGCAGCGCCTGCTCGATCTCCCGGTCCAGCTCGCCCGGACCGACCCAGGCGGCGCCGCTGTCCGGTGATTCACCGACACCGGTCCGGAGCGAGTCGGACAGGCGCGCCCGGATGGCCCGCGCCTCCTCGTCTGTCGAGGCAACGACCCGGCGCAGGGACAGGAAGTCCCCGTAGAACACGTCCCGATGGCTCTTCCAGAGCGCCTCGACCTCGTCGGGCTCGATGACGACCTGGTGGGCGAGCAGTTCCTCGGCGTCGGCAAATGGCGCGGCGTCCTCGAGGGCGGCCAGTGCCTGGTTGATCAATGTCCGGTCAATGAGCCGGAGGACGGCCTGGCGAAGGTCCTCCGGCGTGGGGGCGGGCAGCCCGGCGAGGGCCTCGCGCACGGCTTCCCGCCTGAGGGGAAGGCCATCGACACGGGCGACCAGGTCGGGCAGCCAGGCCGGCAGGGGAACGGGAGCCGGGCGCTGGGGCTCCTGCCTCGCGCTCGAGTCGCCCCGCCAATAGGCGAGCCCGGCCAGCAGGGCCGAGGCCGCGACCGTGATGAGCAACAGGCCCCAGAGCTTGGCTCGGTTCGGCATGGGCCGTCAGGCTCCCCCTCGGGTTCCTTTGCGCATTCTAGGAGCGCCACAACTGGCCAACAACCACCAGATCATAGTCCCCTGAAACCGGGTGGACAGCCAGGCCACTGCGAATTCGGGAATTGTCGCTCTCCAGCGCCACTGCTACTCGTAACGAGGGACCGCCATGCCGAGGCCACCATGGTTTCCGTTTCGATCATCATCCCGATTTACAACGAAGAGCTGATCCTGACCGGGGCCGTCACAGGCCTCCTTCAGGGGTTGGCGGGGTTGCCGTTCACGTACGAAGTCGTCCTGGTCGAGAACGGGAGCACGGACCGGACCGGCCCGATCGCGCAGGACCTCAGCCGGAGCGATCCGCATGTCCGGGTGATTCACCTGCCGACCGCCTGTTATGGCCATGCGCTGAGGGCTGGCATCGAGCACGCCCGCTACGACCGGCTCGTCCTGTTGAACCTCGACCTCTGCGACATGGAGTTCCTCGCCCGTGCCACCCGGCTGCTGGATCAGTACGATTGCGTCATCGGCTCGAAGGTCGCGCCGGGCTCGCGGGACGAGCGCCCGCTTATCCGGCGGCTGATCACCCGGCTGTTCAATGGGTTCCTCCGGGTCGTGCTGGGCTTCCAGGGATCGGACACGCACGGCATCAAGGCCTTTCGCCGGCATCGCGTGCTGGCGCTGGTCCGGACTTGCGTGACGAAGGCCGAGCTGTTCGACACCGAGCTGGTGCTCCGCGGCCACCGGGCCGGCCTGACCTGGTGCGAGATCCCGGTGACCGTCCGCGAGTGCCGTCCTGCGCGGACCTCCGTGCCGGCCCGAGCCCTGCGGACGATTCCCGAGCTGATGACCCTGGTGATGGCCTGTATGAGGCGCCATGCGCCGGTGCCGCTCGAAGAGACCCTCAACGCCTACGATCGGGAACGCGTCTATCGTCTCGCCGAACATTACACCGTTGACGAGATCGTCGAGCTGACCCTGATCCCCCGCGACCAGGTCGAGCGCTACCTCCAGACCCGGACCCAGCCCGCCGAGCGCTGGGGCATCCTGAGCCTCGCGAAATGAGCGCCTGGTCCGGTGGCCAGTTCGAGCGTCGGTGCGTGGCTGCGCAACGATCCCGCGCCCCGGCGACAGCCCACGCGCATTGGCGCGACGCCGGAAGCTTGCTACAATAGCCTCGTCCCCTGATGCGGGCAGTGGACCCGGCTCTCAGTGCGTGGGGCCATGATGAGTCTTGGGGCGCTGGTCAGCCGGTCGGCACGGATCATAGCGGCCATCGGGCTCCTCCTCTCGGCAGCCCCGCCCCGAGTCCAGGCCAAGATCTACGAATGTCGGGGTCCCGACGGAGCCAAGGTCTTCACGGACAGCCCGGCACAACTGGAGAAGTGCACGGTGCTCAACGCGAGCCCGCCGCCGCCCCCGACCCACAATCCTTTCGGGATGCAGATGCCGGCCGTGCCGGCCGACCCCAATGTCCCGCTCATGCAGGCGCCGGGGGCGCCCGCCGAGTATGTTCCGGCGCCGGCGCAGGCCTCGCCGTTTACGGACAGCCCGGTCGTGCCCCAGCCCCCGCCGCCGCCGACCCAGCCGCCCCCGCCGCCGGGACTGCCCGCGACGCCCACTCAGGTCCCGGTGCCGTCCGACGGCGCTTCAGCGCCTCCGGCCCCGGCGCCGGCTCCGATGAACCCGTTCAACCCGCTGTTCCCGACGTTCCCGCAGGCCGCGCCAGGCGGGGCCGGGACCGGCCAGCAGCCGAGCCAATGAGGCGGATGCGGTGGCGGTGGCCCCTGACCCTGTCGGCTGAGTCGGCGACGGCCGCGCACCGGCTCTCCGAGCGCGGCGTGACGTACCTCGCCGTGATGCTGGCGGTCGTGCTCATCGGCATCTCGCTGGCGACGGTCGGCAAGTCCTGGAAAGTGGCGATCAAGCGCGACCGTGAGGCGGAGCTGCTCTTTCGCGGCAACCGGATCAAGGCCGCGATCGAACAGTTCGCCGCGAACTACGAGGTCATGAAATCAGTCCGGGATCACCGCTTCCCCTTGACGCTCGAAGAGATGACCAAGCCGCCGAAGCCGACGCTCCAAATGGTGTACAAGGACCCGATCACGGGCGGTGAGTTCGAGGTGGTGCGGGTGAATGGAGAGATCCAGGGGGTCCGGAGCCGGAGCAAGGACAAGCCCCTCAACCAAGTCAACTTCAAGGACGCCAAGACCTACTCCGACATTCTCTTCAAAGCCGAGATCGCGACGGGACAGCCCTGTGCGCCAGGTCTGAATCAACTGAATCCGCTGGCGGCCGCGGGCGGTTCGTTGCCGGGCTCCCCGCCGGCCTCGGGCAGCATGCCCGGGAGCGGCATGTTTGGCGGGAGCCTGTCTCCGTCCGGCGGCATGCCCGGCGGAGGGGTCTCTTCGCTCGGCGGCCAGCCCGGCCAAGCTCCTCAGAGTGGCTGCTCGTCCGCCCCGGGATCCCCCGGCCAGGCCCCCGCGCAACCAGGCCTGGCTGGAGCCCCGACCGTCCCACCCACGCCGCCCGCGGGCCTGAGCCCAGCCCCCGCGAGCAGCGGTTTGTTCTGACCTCCGTCACTACCGCAGGACGACCGGCTGGACCCACGGCGGGTTCAGCGGGAAGGTGACCACTCCCATTGCCCCGGCCCGGCCCGCCGCCACCGCGGGGCAGGTCGGGCAGCCCACCGGCGCGAGACCCGGCAGAGTCAGGAGACTGCGGACGTTTAACGGCACGTCTCCGGCCTTGGTCAGCGTATCCATGTCCAGCACGGCGAGCTTGTCCTGATAGCCGGACGCCCCCCACCAGTAGAAGCCGCCTCCCCGCTTGGGACCGAAGGCCGAGCCGTGGCAGCCGCTCCCACAGTCCACTAGGGCGACGACGAGGTCCGACCCGGTCTCGATGACCGCGGCGCGGCCGGCCTTCGCCAGGCTGACCACGAGGAATCGCCCGTCCGGGCTCGGCGGGAGATGCATCGGCACGTTCCACGTCGGCAGCGGGACGCCCATCAGCGTACAGGTCTCGCAGAGCGGCAGTTCGATGCTCAGCAGCCCGATCCCGGTCAACGGGTCGTGCACCCCCACGGTATTGGAGAACGCGTTGGACGCATAGGCCTTGGTGCAGCTCGGCAGCGTCCCCACGGCCACGGGATAGAGCCCCAGCGCGGGCGCCACCGTGCGCACGCTGCCCGGCTCCGCCGGCGACCCGGGGAGGGACAGCGAGGCCACCTCGTTCGACAGCGGGAGGGCCGCCACCGCCGTCCGGCCGTCACCGCAGATCCAGAACCCGTGCGGATGTCTCGACGGGGTCAGGGGAATGAAGCCGATCACCGGGTGGTCCGGATGATTCGGGTCGAAGAGGCCGATCTGGCCGGACAGCCCGCCCTCGAGCGTGAGGAAACCCACCGTCCCGGCTGGGTTCGTCATCACGTGCGTGACGTCGCCTCCGGTGAACAGGACCGTGGTGTCGGCGATCCGGTTGGTCATCCGGTCCACCGTGACGAACGCCTCGCCGTGCCAGAGGGTCGCAAACATCTTGGTGCCCGTCCGATCGAACCAGAGGTCGTGCACGTTGTTGAGCGCTTCCCAGCGGCCGCCGATCCGGCGGCCGACGAGCGGCGCGGCCACGTCCGCCGGCCCCATGACCCGGATTGCCGCCGTCGCATCCGCATCGAAGGCGGCCAGGCTCAGGTCCTGGAACGTCGCGGCATCCCCGCAGTGCACCACGCCCGGTACGGCCGCGCCGGACGGCAGCTCGAAGTCCGCGGCGACGCAGAATTCCCCGATCCCCGGCGGATGCCCCGACGCCGTGGGGAGCGCGCCATCCAGGCTCATGGCGCCGTTCAGCACATCGGGCACCGGCCCGGCTGGCGCCGCAGCGCCCGGCAGCCCGACGGAGATCACCCCGGCCATGTAGGGATGGATGAAGCAGAGGTACGGATAGACCCCCGGCTTGTCGAAGGTGACGCTGAAGGCCATGCCGGGAGCGAGGCTCCGGCGATCGAAGTCGCCGCCGAGGACCGGCTCCCCGCCTCCGGCAGAACTCCCCACCGGGCCGAGCGCCGCCATGAGCAAGCTCGGTACCGTGTGGGTCCCGGCCGAGAGGTTCAGCCACTGGACCGTATCGCCGATCGTGATGCTCATCCGGGTTGGAACGAACCAGGGGCTCGCGTCCACGAGCCGGACCGGGAAGGTGCGGGAGACCGAGCCTGTCGTCGTCGAGAACGTCTTGGTCTCACTGTTGTTGGCCGGTGTGGCGTCGGCCAGGCCGGGGCTGAGCGCCCCGCTGGCCGTCAGGGTGACCTGCAGCCGCACGGGAACCGGATAGTCGAAGACCACAGAGCTCGACCCCCCAGCGGCCACTGTGACGTTCTGGACCGCGTAGTAATTGATGTCCCCGCTCAAGGAGATCCGCACCGCTTCCGCGACCGATCCTACATTGGTCACGACCATGGTGACCGGCACGATCGTCCCGATGATGAAGGGAGGCTGGTTCGACGCAAACTTCACCACGATGTCGTGCAGGGGGGGGCGGCAGCGTGCTCGTCGCCGGCGGCAGGGTCGTCGTCGTGGTGGCCAGCGCCGTGGTCGTGCTCGTGGTCGCACCGGTCGTCGTGGTGGTCCCGCCGGTTGTGGTCGTCGTGGTGCTGCTGGCCACCGTCGTCGTGGTGCTCGTGGTGGTCGTCGTGGTCGTGCTCGTGGTGGCGGCTTGCACCGTGACCATGCCGCGCATCTGGTCGGAGCCGTGGATCAGGCAGTAAAAGCCGAGCGTCCCGCCCAGCTCGAAGGGGCCGAGGCGCACGGATTGGCCGGAATCCAGCTTCCCTGTCGAAAAGTTGTTGCTAGAGGTGCTCGGCTGGACGATCTCTGGCAGCCGCGGCGAGAACGCGAGGTCGCCGGTCGCCGTATGCTTGAATTTGCCGCGGTTCTCGAACTCAAGCGAGTCGCCCGTCCGGATCGTAACGGGAGTCGGCGCATACGCGCAGGTCGCCGACTCGGTGCAGGCGGGATTCGTAACGCCGAAGGGCTCACCCTTCGCATGGCCGCGACTGTCGTCGCCCCGAATCCCGTAGACGGTCACCTGATTGACCGCTGCATCCGCAGGAGAACGCCCTACACCCCCCACGAACAGGAGGCCGATCAGGAGCACGAGCAGGCGCAGCACGCGGGCACCTCCTCGGCGGACGCTCGAACCACCGCCGCACGCAACCGCCGAGCCTCACTCTATACCTAGGAACGGCTGGCGAGAATCCGCCTCTTGAGGGGACTACTTTTCTACCGGACCGGCCTCATGAGCACGGACTCGAGGCCCTGTGGCGAGGGGGCCGGGATCCGCAAGGGCATCCACGTATGCCCTTCGTCCGTGAAGAGCGCGAGGCCGCCCTGCTCCAAGACGGCCAGCAGGAGACCCGATGGAGCCTGTTCGGGGAGGAGGCGGGACAGGCCTTCCACGGGCGCGAGCCGGGTCCAGGTCTCGCCGCGGTCGAGACTCTGATAGAGCCAGCCCCGGGCTGCAGCCCGCATCGCTCCGCCCCCTGTGAAGGTAACTGGCGGGAGCCGCTCCTCGGGAAGCCCGGTGACTGGCCGCCAGCCACTCCCCAGCCGATCGGCGCGAAAGATCCCTCGGCTGGTTCCGATGAGCCAGGGCGTTCCCCGGGGCCCTCCCACGACCCACTGAGGAGGCAGCGGCGTCTGGACCTGCACCCATTCCGCCTCGTCCCCGCTCAGCAGCAGGAGCCCGGCCGGGGTGAGTCGCAGCAGCCGCCCGGCCGTTCCTGAGGCGGACACCAGCGTATTGGCAACCGCCAGGGGCGCGAGCGGCTCCGAGGCGCGGACCGGCGACGCCGGAGGGACCTGCTGCTCGGCACTCAGGCGGGCCCGGACCGGTTCCCAGGTGTCGCCAAAATCGGCGCTCCGGAACAGCCCGCTGGGCGTATCCGCATACAGGACGTCGGGGTAGACCGGATCGATGGCGAGTCCCAGGATCCGCTGGTCTGGGAGCCCCTGTCCGGCCGCGATCCACAGACCCGTGTGGTTGAGCGTCTTATAGACCCCGGCGTCGCGCGTCCCGGCAATCAGCCGTCCGGCGTGCTCCGGGTGCTCGATGAGGCAGGTCACGGCCTCCGTGCCCAGCGCATAGGAGAAGAGCCGCCACGAGTGGCCGCCATCCTCGCTCTTCATCACTCCGAAACGCCGGCTGGCGAGATACAGAGTGTCCGGCTCGTGCCGGCTGATCACGACCGCCGACAGCTCGTCCGCCGCCACCCACCGGGGCGGCGGCTCGGCGACCGCCGCGAGGGGCGGCAGAGGCAAGAGCGCCACCTGCAACAGCCGCTTCGGGTTGACCATGCCCTGGAGCTCAGCCCCGAAGGACACCGCGGCCAGCCGTCCGGTCTGGTCCAGGGCGGGCGCTTCGGCGACCGCGATGGTCCCGCTGTCCGTGAGCCGGAGGATCGCTCCGTTCCCGACCCGCATGAGAAAGACGTTGGTGTGAAGCTCCGGGTTCAGGCCATCGAAGCGGCAGTTCGAGATGAACAGGAGCGTCCGCCCGTCGGCGGAGAGGGCCGGGTTCGCGCTGGCGCAGCCCCGCGTATGCGTGAGCTGACGCGGACGCCCAGCCTCGACATCGAAGGCAAACAGCTCGATGTTGCGGTCCGGATTCTCGCCGAGCAGATCGAAGCGTCCCGCGAAGGCCAGGCGCGTACCGTCGCCGGCCATGACGAGCTGGGCGAACGCGCCGGCGTCCGCCGTCGGGGTCTGGGCCAGCCGCCGCACCGCTCCGGTGGCGCGGTGCCACAGGTAGAGGCCGGTCCGGATCCGCCGGTCGAAGGGCGGATGGACGCCGACAAAGGCCACCGTGTGCCCATCGCGCGAGATCAGGGGCCGTTCGTGTCGCGCGGGTCCTTCCGTGTGCGTGAGCTGACGGAGCGTTCCGCGCGGCACCTCGAACAGGAACAGCTCGGTGTTCCCGTCCCGGTTCTCTCCAGGCACGAGGTCAGCATCGGAGGCAAAGACGAGTGACTGGCCGTCGCCTGAGAGGCGGGGGAATTGCACCGTCCGATTCGAGTCGGCCGCACGGACCTGGGTCACCTGGGTGTACCGGCGCGTCGCGTCGTCGAAGAGGAACACCTGCTCGAGGCGGGAGGGATTTTGGCCAAGCGCCAGGTCCGCGGTGCTCACGAACGCGACCCGCCGGCCGTCGTCGCTCACGGAGGGCGAGAACGATTCGGCGCCGGGCGGAGTCAGCACCTGCTCCTCTCCGGTGGCCCGCTCGATCCGCACGATGCGGTGGTCCTGCCGCCCGGTCGGCCCCGGCGGGCAGATGGCGATCGCGACCAACCACTGGCCGTTCCCGGAGAGTTGCGGGCTGAGATACGAGCAGTCGCCAGCCGGCGAGGTGAGCTGGGTCACGTGACCGACCGAGCTGACCGCGGGGGTGTCCTCGCCCAATGCCTCCCCAAGCGCCGGGCGAGCCGTGCTGTCGCCGGCCCCCCCGGCCAGCGCCAGCGCCGCAACGCCGAGGCTCAGGCCCAACGCCGCTGGCCACCGGATCTCGGACATGACGGTCACTGCCCCTTCTTCGTATTCAGCGCCGCGGCCGGCGTATCGATCTCGATCCGGTCGGCGACCCACAGATCCGCCTTTTTCTTCAACTCCTCGACCCGGCGCTGCATCTCCTCGTAGGCCCGCTGCTTCTTGATGATGGACACGATCAGGTCCCGCTTGTCTTCCAGGCGCCCCCACCCGACCGGCCGGTAGCCTTCCACCTTGACGATATGCCAGCCATGGACCGTCTGAAAGGGCTCGCTGATCTCCCCCGGCTTCATCTTGAACACGATGTCGTCCCAGGGCGGATAGTGGCCGGTCCCGCGCTGCACCCACCCCAGATCCCCGCCGTTGTCCCGGCTGCTCCGCTCGGTCGAGGTCGTCCGGGCCAGCTCCGCGAAGTCCGCCCCTTCTTTGATCTGCTGGTAGAGACGGCGAGCCAGGTCCTCGGTGAGGACGATGATCTGCCGGGCCTTGACCTGCTCCGGGTAGTAGGCGGCCTTCTGCTCCTCGTATTTGAGCCGGATGTCCCGATCGGTCACGACGATGGATTCCCCCAGCTTCTTGGCAATCTTCTCGAACACCAGCGCCCGGCGGAGATCCCGCCGGAGATTGGCGGGATCGTTCCCCTGCAGGGCCAGCATGGCCACGAAGATTCGCTCGTCCTGCTTGCCGCGCATCTTGCTATAGTGCGCCTCAACCTCCTCGTCGGTGACGCTGAGCCCCAACTGCCGGGCAAGTTGCTCCTCCAGGACACTGTGCACCAGCACCTGGACGGCGACGCCGGCCCGGCGGACTCGGGCCTCGCCTGGAGCTAAGCCTGGGTGGGCCCGCTCGTAGATGTCCACTCGCTGCCGGACCTCCCCCTTGGTGATCGTCACCCCGTTCACCCGGGCAACGACCTCGTTGTCACCCGGCGCCGGCGCGACCACGGCGACGGCCCGGGCACCGAGGGCCTCAGCAACGAGGAGCCCTGCCGCGATCACGAAGCCCCTTAGGAGAACCATAGTGCACCTCTTGTTCTGACCCCCTGCATCAACGGCATTCGGACAGGCACCCAGCCCACAGTACTCCAACGCGGCTCCAGCGAGAATCCCCGCATTGAAGGACTACGATTGACCGAGAGGCGTGACGGCCCGGCGGGGGAAGGCCCCGGTGGAGCCTTCCCCCGGCACTGACGTGCCACCGAGCGTGCTACAGGGTGGTCGGATAGGTCTTCGTATCCGAGTTGTTGGCCGGCGTCACGTCGCCCGACAAGGGCGCGCTGGCGGTCAAGGTCACCTCGAGCCGCACCGGCACCGGATACTGGAAGATCAGGGTCTGCGTGTTGCTCGGCACGATCGTCGTAGTCTGCGACGAGCTGTAGTTGATCGTCCCGCTCAACGTCACGTGCGCCACTTCGGGGCATCCTCCGACGTTCGAGAGAACGACTGACACATTCACGATTGTCCCGATCTTCATCGCTGGTTGAGAAGCCGGGAGTTGCACGACGAGATCGTGCGGTGAACACACGAGCGTCGTCGTGGTGGTGGTGGTCGCCGCCGTCGTGGTCGTAGTCGTGGTCGGCGGCGCCGTCGTGGTGGTGGTCGTGGTCGTCGTCGTGGTCGTCGTCCCGCCTCCGCTGATGTTCAGCGTGCCGCGCATCTGGTCAACGCCGTGGATCTCGCAGTAGTAGTCAAAGGTCATGGCCGGAGACTGGAACGGTCCGATCAGCTTCGACTGACCGGGAGTTAGGGAGCTAGTCGAGAAACAGTTGGGGGCATGCTGGCAGTTCCCCTGGTTCTGGCCAGGCTGCTGGACCACGCTCAACGGCTGGAAGTTGTTCAGGTCTCCGGTCGCCGTGTGGTTTTGCCCCCCGACATTGCTGAAATTGATATTGTCTCCAACGACGATGTTGGCTGGGTTGGGGTTGAAGGCACAGGTCGCCGAGCCGGTGCAGGCCGGGTTCGGGTTCCCTCCGTCATTGCCGAGCACCCCGAAGATATTGACCTGCAGGGTGGCCGCATGGACGGGCCCCGACAGTCCTAACGCCATCACCCCCACCAGCCCGACGGCCAGGATGAGGGCTCGGGCTTGAACACAAGTCACGGTACACCTCCTGGTCCTCAAAGCCTCAGATAGTGAGGGGGAGCCTGCCGCTCCCCCTACTCTCCATTGACTCGTTCCTCGGCTAGTCCACGGCGCCGGCGATGCTCAGGTGCCAGGGCGGCGGCAGCGGGAACGGGCCCACGCCCATGCCGCCCCACTTGCCCTCCGCCGTCACCACCGCCGTCGGCAAGCCCAGCGGGGTCAGCCCCTGCAGCGTCAGGATGCTCCGCACGTTCACCGGCACATCCCCCGCCTTCACCAGCGAGTCCATATCCACCACCGTCGCCTTGTCCTGATACTGCATGGACACCCAGGCGTAGAACCCGCCGCCCGCCTTGGCGCCCATGTTCGCCCCGTGGCAGCCACTGCCGCAGTCCACCACGTTGATCACACTGTCCGACGCCGCATCAATGATCGCCACCTGCGACGCCTTCCCCATCGCCACCACGATGTACTTGTTGTCCGGGCTGTTCGGAATCTGGATCGGCACCTGCGTGTGCGGCGCCGGCGCCCCCATCAACGTGCAGTGCGCGCAGGCCGGCAGGTTGATCACGTGCACCACCGCCCCGCTCAGCACGTCGTTCACCGTGATCGTCCCCGAGACCGCGTTGGACGTGTAGGCCTTCGTGCAGTTGGACAGCGCCCCCGTCGCCACCGGGTACAGCCCCGGCGACGCCGTGATGATGTCCGTCATCGCCATCACCTGCGCCGCCGTCGGCGAGCCCGGCAGCGTCGTGAACCCGATGAAGTTCGACATCGGGAACGGCTCGATCATGATCCCCCCGCCGAGCCCCGCGCCCGTGCAGGAGATCCACGGCCCGTGCGGGTGATGGACCGGGCCAAAGCTGTGCAGCCCGACCATCGCGCTCGTCGCCGGATCGAAGATCCCCAGATTGCCCGCCATGCCGCCCTCCAGCGTCAGCACCCCGACCG
Source organism: uncultured Nitrospira sp. (assembly GCA_964616355.1). Taxonomy (GTDB): domain Bacteria; phylum Nitrospirota; class Nitrospiria; order Nitrospirales; family Nitrospiraceae; genus CAZTUO01. Next base: position 11,730 of record CAZTUO010000003.1, on the reverse strand, counting down.
CCTGGCCCGGCAGCGTGGTCATCACGTGCGTCACGTCCGCCCCGGAGAACACCGGGGTGATGGACATAAACGAGTTCGTCATCCGATCGAACGTCCAGAAGTTGGACCCGTGCCACTCGGTGACGAACATCTTCTTGCCGTCCGCGCTGTACCAGATGTTGTGGGCGTTATCGATGCCCTCGAACCGCCCGCCGATCTTGCGGCCGAGCAACGGCCCCGCCACCGCGACCTTGCGGATGCAGGCCCCGGGCCCGATGTCCCCGAAGCAGGCGGGATCAATGCCGGCCGTCGAGGTGCCGTCGAAGGCCCCCAGCGGCAGGTCGGTGAAGGTCTTCGCGTCAATGCAGTGGACGACGCCCGAGGGCAGCGCCGCGCTCGGCTTCTCGAAGTCCCCGGTGATGCAGACCTCGCCCTTGCCCGACGGGAACCCGTTGGCCGAGGGGAGCCCCGAGGCCGGGGTGTTGGGCCCCTGGATGATGTCCGGCACCGGCCCGCCCGTCGCCGTCACCCCCGGCAGGGTCACCGTCACGTTGCCCGCCATGTAGGGGTGAATGAAGCAGACGTACGGGAACGTCCCCGGCTTCGGGAACATCTGCGTGAAGGTACAGCCCGGCGTACAGGCCCGGCGGTCGAACTCGCCGCCGAACTGCAGTACCGCCGGGTCGGATCCCACCGGCTCCGGGGTGGCCATCTGCAGGCTGGTGATCGTATGGGTCCCCTGCGAGATGTTCGTCCACTTGACCGAATCGCCAACGACGATCGAGACCCGGGTCGGGTTGAACCAAGGGCTGTCGTTCGTGATCGTCACGGGAAACGTGGCTGCCTGGGCGACGGCTGCACCGACGACGAAGCCGAGCCCGAGCAGGCCGGGAAGCAGTAGCTTCCCCCAGGTCTTCTTCGCACTCATGTTCCGCCTCCTCTGATATGCACCGTTGAGTCAAGGTGATCTCGCGGTTACGCGCAAAGACTCACACACTCCACCGCTGCTTCCCAATCACCTGATCCTGCCTCACCTCCTTCCTGTTATTACTCGCCCCCTCTGTCGACTGCGCGACGCCTCCGCAATGCAATGACAAGGGCGTTCGTTGCGGAGGGGCTCGCACACGCCCCTCCAGCCCTACAGCCCCGGCAGAGGCGGCGCGACCCCCTGCACGGCAAGCGGCCTGACGTTGCAGGTCGGGCTCCCCGGAGTCGGGACGGTCGCGCAGACCCGGAAATACCCCCATTGCCCGGCTTCCAGATAGGGCAGCCGGTGATTCAACCAGAGGTAATTGCCCGGCAGCCCGGCCGCGCCCCCCGCTCCGTCCTTCACGTACACATCCAGCATCTCCGCTGCCCCGAACTGGAAGGAGCCCAGCAGGTCGGCGCCCGGCATGAACCGCTCGAGCGGCCATTCGTGGTTCTCGATCGCGAACACCTGGTTCTGCTCGTTCGACGGGCCAAACACGTGGAACACGACCGGATCGCCGACGAAGGCCTGGAGGACCGGCGTCGGCGGATCGCCGAACAGGTCGGCCCGAAACGCGTCCTCCGGCCCGAAGGCCTGCCGCTGGGACAGCGGCGCGGTCTTGTAGTTCACGCTCGTGAGCCCGGTCACCACCTCCGGGTACGGGATCGTGAAGACCCCGATCTTCTCGTCCTCGTCCTGGAAGAAGAGCGCATAGTCGCGATACCGGCTGGCGAGCACCGTCGTGAGCGTGATCGTGTTCTGATCTGGCGTCGTGCAGAAGAGCTGGACGAGGGACGCCAGCGGCGTCGTATTCAGGATCGCCTGGACCTGGCAGAACGTGTTCCCGATCTGGACCGGGCTGCCGACGAGGATCGGCCGGACCACGTCCACCGCCACCCGGCTCTTCTTGGACACGTCTTCGCCGGTCACGGGATCGAAGTACTGCGCCCCGGGTGGCCCCACGATGATCGCGCCGAACAGCCCGTTGCGCGGGTTCGAGAACTGCGTGATGGTGAACGGCGGCGTGATCACGTCGGCGGGCAGCCCGTAGTCCCGGATCAGCACGCCACCCTCGCCGAACTGCGGGTGCGCATAGAAGACGTAGGTGCGCTGCTCGCCGGGCCCGGCCGTCTGATCCAGCGGATTCAGCCCGACGTTGGCGCCGTAGGACTGCGCCGGGTCATAGGCCATCTTCTCGACGTGGAAGGAGGCGCGGCCCGAGGCCAGCTCGTTCGTGAACTGGACGTTCACGCAGTCCCCGACGTTGACGTGCAGGACGAGCGGCTGGGGCGGCTTGGTCCCGGCCAGCACAGCCGCCTTGTCCTCCGCGAGCACGTAGATCCGCCCGTTGATGGAGGTCCCGTTGCCGAGGTCCAGAGTTTTGTTGATCGCGGACACTTGGAAGAATTTGAACGGCGCGGTCGGTGGACAGACCGGCGGGCTCGGCGGGATCGTCCGGCCGGGCAGCGGCTGCAACTCCCCGACGGTCTGGCCGAACACCCGCAGGAGGCCCCAGCTCCCCTCGCGGAGCTTGGAGCGGCGGGCGTTGGAGAAGAGGTAGTCGCCCGGTTTCCGCTGGGGGCCGCCCGCGCTCGGGATCACCAGATCGTAGCGCTCCGCGATCCCGATGTGCTGGGTGTTCTTGGGCAGCGACAGCGGGCTGAACCGCTCGCCGCGCCACCAATGGCCGTCCACGTGGAAGCTGTGAGTCTCATGCGCCCCGGTCTGGTGCATGCGGATCACGACCGGATCGCCGAGGTAGGCCTTGAGAAGATGCGTGTGCGGATCCCCGTGGACGAGGCTGCTGAAGGCCACCGAGGGGTCGGCCAGGGCGAAGCGCTGGGGCAGCGGCTCGACCCGCAGGTTCAAGGAGCTGCCCAGCGAGCCCGACTGGCCGACCGGATTGAACTTCGTGATCGGGTTGTCGTCCTGCATGAGCATGACGAGCTCGCGAAAGGGCCCCGTGACGTCGGTGGTCAGCTTCTCGGCGGTATGGATATCCGCCACGATGCCGCTCCGGATCTCCGTGCCCGTCACGGGGTCGTGGTAGGTCGAGTGGGGCGGCTCGATCACAATGGCGCCGAACTGCCCGTGCTTCCACGAGGCGATCCCGTTGACGTGATCGTGGAAGTACGTGATGCCGTTCTGGACATCCGGGTACCAGCGGTGCCGCACGAACTCCACGCTCACCAACACCCCGGAGCCGTGGGAATTCTGGAGCGGCCTGGCGAGCGTGATCGTGTTGCCGGCGATCGAGACGATCCGGCCGACCTCGAACGTCCCGGGCTGGTCCATGCCGATCCCCAGCTCGATGTTGGGATGGAACCGGCTCGCATCCGCGACCGTGATGGTGGTGCTACCGGACGGGACGCCCGCCGCCAGCGTCGTGTTCATCGGCTGCTGCATACCCGTCTGCCCCAGGATGTTGAAGGGCCGGACGGAGCCTTCGTAGTTGAAGCCGGTGATCACCCCGTCGGTCCCCTGGGGGTCGAACTGGACGAAGTGGATGTGCAGGTTCACCTTGCTCAGGAAGAAGTTTTCGAAGGTGTCCAGCAGCTCGCTCTTCAGCACCACGTCCACGCAGTCCCGGGCGTTCGCCCGGATCGCGAGCGGGACCTTCTTGCTGTCGTCGGCCAGGACGTCGGCCCGCTCTTCATGCAGCACGAACAGGCGCCCCTCGGTGTCCACCAGGGGGAACCCGAAGACGGGGTTGTTGACGTCCGGGTTGAGCGGAATCTCCACCGGCAGCGCGTGGATGTTGCAGAACTTGCGCGGCGTCCCGCTCGGGTTCTCCGGGCTGCGCTCCGGACAGAGGCTCCAGAGGCCGTTCTCGCCCGGCTTGGCCGGCTCGGTGCTGCGGGTCCCGTCCGAGTTCAGATGGATCGGCTCCAGGAACGGGGCGGGGCCGTGGTTGGGCGGAAACGGCGCCCGCTTGCCGAGGTGCGGGTGCAGGAACGGATAGGCGAGCTTGCCGGTGGTCGGGTCGAACAGGATCGGCAATCGCTGCCCCGGCACGGGCGAGGCGAAGTTCGGCCAGACCTGGGTCGTCTCCGGCTCGTTGAAATAGGTGTTGCCTGTCCGGATCCAATCGTGGACCGTCGCGTCATAGGCCTGGATCTGTCCCGCCTCCGTGAGCGCGTTGCCCGGCTTCCCTTGGGGCGGGAGCTGTTGCTCGACCCAGTCGGTCAGCGAGAACTCCGGCGGGCTCTTCGAGAGGTCGGTCGGGCCGCTCACGATCTTGTACTTGGTCCCCGAGATGCCGCCCTGGGTCTGCGTGGAGAACCAGTCCACGGTCGTCCCGGCCAGGTCGGCGGAGGTCACCGCGGGCTTCATCCGCCCTGCCGGTCCGGCAGCTCCTGCAGCGGCGGCAGGTTGTCGGTCGAGGCTGGCCCGTTCTGGAGCGTGTTGTACACGCGGTGGAGCGACCACATGCCCCCCAGGTAGTGGTGGGCGACGTGGCAGTGCCAGAGGAAGTCCCCTGCGACCTGCTGGCAGCCCCCGCTCCCGCATTCGCTCTCCAGGTCGAAGGTCTCAGACGGCCCGATGGACTGCGCGTCCACGAAATCGGAGAAGCTCGGCGCCGGCCGGCCCGGCTCCTGGACATCCGGCGTGAGCGGCGGAAACTTGCTCAGGCCCACATCGAAGCGCGTGTCGCCGGTCCCGGACTGCCGCTTCCAGCGAATCGAGCCGCCGTGGTAGTGGTGGACGTGCCAGACCTCCGAACCGCCGTGCGCCAGGCGCCACTTGATCGGATCGCCCAGATAGGAGCGCGGCATCGGGGCCGGCGGGTCGCCGTTCGTGTAGGAGCCGTAGGCCATGGATTCGTCGAGGAAGCCGTGCCGCTGATTGATCAAGAGCAGGCGGTCGCGGAAGGGGTCCCCGCGATAGTTCAGGACCCGCCCGCCCCACTTGTAGGCACCGGTCACGAAGTCGGACATGATCTGGGGGTTGTTGTTCTTGTCGCGGATCAGGAAATTGTCGTTCCCGACTTCGTGGTAGAAGACCGCGAACTCGCGGAAGCTCGGCCCGGAGGGCGGCACGATCGTGGCGAACCAGCCGCTCTTCAAGGGCTGGCCGGTCCAGGGATTGAGGTACTGCGAGCCCGCCTTCTCCACGACCACCATGCCGAACAATCCGTGTGCGGTCTGCTCACGCATGTTCCCGTGGCTGTGGAAGTAGTAGGTCCCTTCCGGCTGGTCCGGCTTGATGAACCACTGGTAGGTCACGGAGCCGCCGGGCGAGGCGATGCTGGCCGGATTGGCCGCGATCGCCGGCACGTTGGCTCCCGCGACGATCGCGCTGGAGCCGTGGATGTGGATGCTCGCCGGCTCGGCCAGGTTGTTGCTGAAGTTGATGACGAGGCATTCGCCCTGGTTCGCGCGGATCACCAAGGGCTGGATGATGTCGCCCTGCAGCCCGGTCGAAACCGCCGGCTGGCCCAGGTCCGCCCGCGCGTTGGCGTTCTGCGGCGCCTCCTGGAGCGCCTTGACGCGGTTCTCCGTGAGCACATACATCCGCCCCTGCGGGTCGAAGTCCAGGAACCGGTTCAGCGTGATCTCGAGCGCGATCGCCGCGACGTCGTAGCTCCGGGTCGGTGCGCCGGGCGGGCAGAGGCCGCCCGTCAGCGACACGGTCTCGACCGACGGGTCCTTGGGGAAGAGGGACACCATGCCGGGGCCCGAGCCCCCGCCGTGCAGGGGCACGCCCTCCGACATCATGTGGCCCATCGCCATCGTCGTGAAGGGGGCGGTGGGAAACTCCTTGCTGAGCTTCTGCCGGAACTGCTCATCCAACACCGGACCGGCATCCGCCGTGGCCGGCTCGGCGTCGGCGAGCCCACGAGGCCCCTGCGACGCCGCTTGCATCACGTCTGCACCCGCACCCTCATACGCACCGTCATGACGGTGCGCGGCGTGCTCCTGCGGAGCGGCGGCCAGGACCGCCGTGCAGGGAATGAACGCAAGGACCAGCAAGACTGCGAAGCCGGTTGTCGCGGCGGACCATCGGATCAGCCTGCGAACAGTTCGTGTCGCGAGATGCGTGCAGTGAATCATCCCCGCCCCCTCTCCTAAAGATGAAACGACCCAGCACGCGCACGCGGAGGTGCGCCCCGCTCTTGGCTCAGTGAGGCGTACACTAGAAGCGAAAGTTTCCGCTGACAATTCGCCAATTCCGCTGTAACGGAACGGGTTCCCCGCTGGTGGGGACAGGGAGGTCCCGCAACGCTGTCCGGGGCTTCACCGGACGTGTCAGTGCATCGCCGGACAGGTCTTCAGACATGCACCCTACAAAGGGTGGGTGAGCGGAGGGCGCGGCCTGGCCACGCCTGTCGGCGTCCCGGCGTGGCGGTCGTCACGGAGCGGCGCAGGTTGCGGCGAGTGGCAGGTGGCGAGAGAATCGAAGGCCGACGCGGGCCAGCGGGCAGGCAGCAACGTCGGAGCGACTAGTTTATTCTACGTATCATAGGGCGGGGCGTCGGCG
>CAZTUO010000003.1:845-5290 GCA_964616355.1 uncultured Nitrospira sp. | reverse complement strand
CCCGGGCCGCCGCCGGCTCGCTGCACGAGCCGGCGGCGCTCAGCTCAGCGTTTGGCGTCGGCGGCGAGGATGCTCCGGATCAGCGACTTCAGATTGTCCAGCTCGAGGGGCTCCACCTTGATGTGTCCGTCGAGGATGACCGTCGGGGTGGACTGCACGTTGAGGCGCTCGCCCAGCTTTTTCCCGTCCTGCACGGCCCTCGCCGGCTTGCCGCTGGCGAGCCCGGCCTCGAACGCCTCGGGATCCAAGCCGACCTCCTTCGCCAAGGCGGCGCGGAGCACGCGGTCGAAGATCTCGAGCCGGTCCTTGTGGATCGTACGGAAGAGCGCCTGCTTCATCTCCGGGCCCTTCCCCATCGCCTTGGCCTGCTCGTACATTTCGAAGGCGGTGGGGAGTTTCCCCCGGATCACGGGGAAGCCGACCAGCGTGATCTCCAGCTTGGCGCCGAACTCCTTCTTCAGCTCGGGGATCGCCACCTGCTCGAAGAGATGACAGTGCGGGCAGTAAAAATCGGCGAATTCGGTCAGCTTGACCTTGCCGGGCACGTGGGTCGAGGGCTCCTTGAGCTCGACATACTTCCCCTGCAGCGCCGCCGCCCCCGCGACGGTCACGGCGCCGACGACGGCCAAAGCCCCGAGCGCTGTGCGCGCGAGCGCACCGTGTCTGAGATTCATCGCGCCTCCCCCTACCAAAGTACGAAGCCTCGTGATCGCTTGTTCGGCCGGCCCCGGACTCCCGCGCCTCATTCACCCGCATGCTAGAATACCATCCATGCTGTCCGCGTGCGCAACCGTCCGCACCCTGGTCGGCGGGGCACTACTGCTGTGCGGATGCGCGGCCGATCCGGTCGTGCCGTCTTCGCTCAAGCCCCGCCTCAACGAGCGCCTGACCTTCGCCCAACTGAAGGAGTCCCCGCACACCTACAGCGGCCAGCTCGTGGTGCTCGGCGGCGAAGTCCTATCCGCCAAAGTTCTCAAGCAAGGCGTCCGCATCGAGGTGCTGCAACTCCCGCTGGACGAGACGCGGGAGCCCGCGTGGGACCGGAGCCAGTCGCAGGGACGCTTCCTGGCCGTACAGCAGGAGTTCCTGGATCCCGCCACGATCCCGCCCGGGACCCGGCTGACGATCATGGGTGAAGTGCTGGGCGAGACGACCCTCCCGCTCGATGAGACCCAGTACCGGTACCCGACCTTGGAGATCAAGACCTTGAAGATCTGGCCGAGCCGCGAGCCCTCCGCCCAGCCCTACTCCCGGCAGAGGCCCTACTCCTGGGATCCCTTCCCCTACTGGCGCCCGTGGCCGGTCTATCCCTACCCGTACTGGTGGTGAGTCTGGCCCGGGCTATCGGGCGCCCTGCCGCACGATCCGTTCCACCCGCTCGTCCTTTCCGCCCAGGTCGAGGTACCGGTGGTAATAGACGAGGGCCGTCGCCGGGTCCTTGAGATGCAGCTCGTAGAGCACGCCCAGGTGGTAGTGAGCCTCGGCGAGGGTGGGCTTCAGCGCGATCGCCTGCTGGTAAGCGCGTTCCGCTTCGGTCAGCTTGTTCAGGCTGGTGTACACGGCGCCGAGGTGGAGGTGCGCCTCCGCGTACTCCGGCCTCAAGCGAATGACCTCGAGGAACTGCTGGACCGCCTCCATCGGACGGTCCTGGCTCCGGTACACAAACCCCAGATTGTAGTGCGCATCCACGAGGTCCGGCTTGGCCACGATCGCCTGTCGGTACGCCTCGGCCGCCCGTTCCAGGTCGTTGTCTTTCTCGGCGATACGGCCGAGCAGGTACCAGGCGTCCGCATGGCGCGGGTTCGCGCGAAGCAGCCGGGCCAGCAATTCGGTCGCCTGGCGATCGTCGCCCTGGTTGTCGAGCAGATAGCCCAGCCCATAGAGCGCCGCCTCATGCTCCGGCCGGATGGCCAGCAACTCCCGGTAGGCCTGGACGGCCTTGGCCGTCGCGCGCTCCTGCTCGTAGAGTCGGGCGAGCGCGAGGCGCGCGTCCGCGTCCCGAGCGTCCAGCTCGATAGCGCGCCGCAGCGCCGCTTCCGCCTCGGCGGCCTTGCCTTGGGTCTGATAGACCAGCGCCAGGTCATAGTGGGCCTTGGGCAGCCGGGGATCAGCCTGGAGCGCCCGCTGGATGGCCTCCGCCGCCTCGCGGGGCTGCTTTTTGCCGTTGAAGTAGACGAGTCCGAGCAGATGATAGGCCTCGGCGAACGCCGGCTGGAGTTCAATGGCCTTCTTCAGCGCCTCCACAGCCGCGTCGTGCCGGCCCTGCTGGTAGAGCGTGAGCCCCTGCTGGTACTGGCGCGCGGCGGGGCCGGACTGAAACGGCGGGTTGGGCTGCGCCGGCACGGTCGCGACCATCACCCACAAGCCAAGGACGAGGATGGGCGCGCCCGCCGCCCGATCCCATCGCCCCCCCGCTCCCACAGCCTTGCCCAAGCTCGTCTCCTTGAGACCGGCTCAGCACCCAGGGGCGACTATAAACAGAGCGAGGAGAAGAAATCAACGGAATCCAAGGCGTGGCGGCCCGGAATCGCCAGCCCACGGTGCGACGGCCCGCCGCGGCGGGCCTCACTTGAAGAGAACCTTCGCCACGGTGGTGGCCGGGAGATCCACCTGACCGAAATCCGATTCCCCCCGGAAGCTGCCGGGAATGGCCAGGGTGAATTCCCCGGTCTTGCCGTTGGCGAGCGTGATGTGGAGCAACGGAACGCCCTGATCGGCCCCCGGTTTGGCCTCAACCTGGCGGATGGTCTCGAACCGCACGTGGATCGTGGCGGTCCCGCGCTTCACGGGCAGGTGCTTCACCTCGTGCGGGACGAACGCGGTTTCACTGACCTTCTCCTCCCAATAGAAGACCACGTTCCGCACCTCGGTCTCCACGCCTTGGACGTCGGTGAGGACGGCGGTGAACGGCTTGTCCGGCTTGTGCTGCGCCCAGCCGGGTCCCACGGGAGCCAGGGCCAAGATGACCAGCGCACCGGCGGCCAGCCCCAGCCGCGGCCACCGCCGCGTGCCGGATGAATTTGTCATGTCGGGTCTCCTCCTGCTTCGATCCTCGCTCATGCCGTTAGGGGGTGAGCCGATAGCTGATCGGCACCTGCACGACGATTTGCGCACGCCCCAGCGGGCGCGTCAACGGCAGAGGGCTGGCCTGCCGGATGATCTCGAGGGCGTCGTGATCCAGGATTTGATGACCGGAGCTCTGCACGACGGTCAAATCTTCTAGGTTCCCGTCTTCCCGGATGACGACCCGGATGACGACCCGCCCCTCCAGCCGCTTCATCCTGGCTTCAAACGGGTACCGTTTCAACTGGTGGACCCGGTTCAACAGAGCATCCGCAAGCCACCCGAAGTCGGTCTTTGCGGCGGGCTGGGCGGAAGCGACCCGCTCGCCGCCCGGCGAGCCGCTCCCCGCGCTCGGTGCCAGCTTGGCAAGGGCTTCCTGGGTACCCCGGGCACGCTCGTGAGCCTGCACCGGTGCCGTCAGCGGCGTCACCTCCGTGAGCGGTCTGGAGACCACCGGCGACGGGGCGGCGGCTGTCACCGGCGGCGCAGACGGCTCGACCGGGGCCGCGGCCTCGACCGGCGTGACCGCCTTCACGACCGGCTGGACGGGCGTGGCCATTTTGAGGTCGTCGTGGCGGGCCGACGCGGATTCCACCGTCTCCATCCTGGCGGGCGACGCCGACTGGGGAGCCGCCGCCACGGCCGGCTTTGTGACAGGCTTCGGCACCTCCCGCGCCGCCACCGGGGCGACCTCCCGGATGGTCGCCTGAACGGGATCGGCGATGACCGCCGCGCCGGTCCGGGTGTCGCGGACCTGAGGAGCCGGCTCCGGGTGGAGCGGTAGCGCCTCCACGGGCCGGCTGACCGCCCGGCTTGCTTCCACCGGCTGGACCGTCGGCGCGGCCTGGGTGACCGGCTGCACCAGCCTGACGTCCCGCCGGACGAGCTCGCGGACGATCGGCTCCATCCGCTCCGCAGCCTGCACGGGCTCGACCGGCCGGGCCGCCGGGACGGTCTCCACGGCCTGGCGCGACTGGACCGGCCGAGGGTCGAGCGGCGGAGCCGACGGGGCGGCGGCCCGCCGCGCAGGATCGCCAGCGGCCGATTCCGCCGGCGGGGCCTCCACCATGGCCACCTCCCACCGGAAGGGCTCCGGCTGAGGCACCAACCGCAGATCGGCGACCAGGACAAACGCGGCCGCCGCAACCAGGCCATGGCCGAGCAGTGACAGGCCCCACCCGAAGAGGAGCCGTTGGGCCTCGCCCGGGTGCCGGAGTGGCAGCGTCGTCACGACCGCTCGACCTCCAGGCTGACCTGCTTGAACCCCAGCCCCCGGACCTCGTCCACGACGCGCACGAACCGCTCGAGCAGCGTGACGCGGTCCGCCCGCACGACCACCAGCGATTCCCGCGGATGTGGATGCAGGCTGATCTTCAGCCCCT
>CAZTUO010000003.1:0-793 GCA_964616355.1 uncultured Nitrospira sp. | reverse complement strand
CCGCGGCCATCGTGATGACCAGCGGCACATCCCGCCGGTCGCCCGCCTCCTTGGCCTTCGCCAGGTCCACCGGAATCTGGCCCGTCGTGATAAAGGTGGCCGTCGTGAGCACGATCACGAGCAGCACCAGCATCACGTCCACCAACGGAATGACGTTGATCTGATCCAGCTCACGCTCCATGGCGCACCTTGTAGAGGGTGACCAGTTCGGTGACCCGTCGGCGAAGCACGTTGTTCAGGACCACGCAGGGAATCGCCACCAGCAGCCCGACCGCCGTGGCCTTGAGCGCCAGGCTCAGGCCCACCATGATCGTGCTGACCGCCATCGTGCCCGAGGTCCCCATCGTGTGGAAGGTCAGCATGATGCCCAGCACCGTCCCTAGCAGGCCGATGTACGGCGCGTTGGCGGCTACGGTCCCAATGACGACCAGCCGCTTGGTCAAGGCGATCTCAAAGAGCTGCAGGCTCGGAAACTGGGCCATGTCCACGCGGCGGTAGAACGCCCAGCGCTCCGCTGCCACCGCCACAGCCCAGAGACTCAAGGCCAGCAACAACCCGATGACGCCGTAATCCACGAGGACTTTGACTCCTTCCATCGCTCCTCCCTCCCCGACTCGCTCAGGATCGAACGATACCCGGTTGACTTGCCCGAAAACAGGGTTTGTGCGGCCGCGACAAGTCCCGCATCCGCCCTCGGTGCGGCAATCCCGGAGCGCGGTGTTGGCAGCACGCCCGCCTCTCGACCGGGTGGCGCCGGCCGCGCTGGCGGTGGACACCGGTGCGGGGCCCGGGG
>CAZTUO010000002.1:25506-39935 GCA_964616355.1 uncultured Nitrospira sp. | reverse complement strand
CCCACGCGGCTCGGCGTCCGGAAGCGCGATGGCCTCCCCGGCGCGCAGGCCCTGAGCTTCGGGATGCTTGGGTGCGACTACCACTGCGCCTATTGCCAGAACTGGATCACTTCGCAGGCGGTCCGGGACCCAGAGGCGGTGAGCCCGATCATCCCTGTCTCGCCGGAGCAACTCGTCGGCCTCGCCAAGACCCACGGGGCGCCGGTCATCGCCAGCACCTACAACGAGCCGCTCATCACCACCGAATGGGCCCTCGAGGTGTTCCGGGCGGCGAAGGCTCGGGGCCTCCGGACCGCCTACATCTCCAACGGGAACGGCACGCCCGAGGTCCTCGCCCATATCCGGCCCTGGGTGGACTTCTACAAGGTAGACCTCAAAGGCTTCTCGCAGGAGGAGTACCGCAAGCTGGGCGGCCAGCTCGCGGGCGTGCTGGACACGATCCAGCAACTGGTCGCGCTGGGATTCTGGGTCGAGATCGTCACGCTCATCGTCCCGGGCTTCAACGACCGCGAAGCCGAGCTGAAGGCCATGACCGAGTTTCTCGCGTCCGTCTCCCCCGACCTCCCCTGGCACGTGACGGCCTTCCACAAGGACTACAAGATGCTCGAGCCCGACAACACGTCCGCCCGCTCGCTCATCCGGGCCGCGGAGATCGGCCAGCGCAGCGGTCTGCGCTATGTGTATGCCGGCAACCTGCCCGGCCAGGTGGGCCCGTACGAGCATACCTGGTGCCCGACTTGCGGCGCGGTAGTCGTCAAGCGCTTTGGCTACCGGATCCTGGAGCGGCACCTCCAGGCCGGCGCATGCGCGACTTGCGGGACTGCGATCCCCGGCCACTGGTCGTGACGGGCCCGGGTTGTACCCGTGGCGAAGGCCGCTTATAATCGCCACGTCCCCCGTCAGCGTCAACGCGCCCGGCTCTCCGAGCCGGGCCACCGAACAAGGAGTGAGCAACATGGAGATGTACCAGCGAGAGGAGCAGAAGACCGACATCCAGGACGATCCCCGGGCCCGCGACCTGCTGCGCGAGGCCTTCGCAAACACGGCCCGCTGGCAACCCGACTTCAAGGGCTTCAGCGCCGACCTCATCGTGAACGTCAACGGGCAGGAGGCGCGCGGCAGCGTGACCGTGAAGGGCCCGCGCGAGGTGACCGTGTCCTTGCCCGACCCGGACCTCCAGAAGTGGGTGGAGAACCAGATCGCGATGATCGCTGTCCACCGGGCCCCTCGCAGCTTCGAGGAGGCGGATGGCAAGTACGCGCTGACGCTCCGCGACGACGCCGCGCATCCACTGGGGCCGCGCGTGCAGATCCACGGGGACGGCATGCAGTCGTTCTACCGGATCAAGGACGGCCGGATCACCCAGATCAACCGGAGGATGCCCCACATCGCCTTCACGATCAATGTGGAGGACAGCGCGAAGACGCAGGACGGGAAGTTCATCACGACCCGCTACACGGTCTATTACTACTCGGGACAAGACGGGAAGCTCGTCAACGTTGAGAGCTTCAGCGACAGCCACACCCGCGTGGGCGCCTCCGACCTGCCGGCGACCCGGCGGATCATCTCCTACGAGAACAACGAGGTGGTCGTCCGCAGCCTCACGTTCCAGAACCACAAGATGCTCTGATGGACCTGCGGACCGCGTATCCCCGCAGCCCGCGGGAGAAGCTGGCCGGCTACGTCCACCTGGCGCGCATGCTCGATAAGGCGCGCGCGACGCTGGCCGGCACCCTCGGCGAGTATATCTACCCGTGCCCCCTGGATCGGCGGCTGCTGGAGTTCGCCGGCCTCACCGCGGAGCAGTTCCTGGAGGCGGTCCGCGGACGGAGCGACGAGGAGGTGGCGGCCTGGTTTGCACGGACGGCGACGCCGCGGAGCCGCGAGGAGATCGAGGCCTGGAACGAGACGATGCTCGCCCGGGGGCCGGACACGGAGGAGAAGTGGGCCTATTTCCGCGCGCTCCGGGACAAGATTGACCCGGCCCGGACCGACATCACGACCTGGGCGGACCTGCTGGACCTGGACGAGCACCGGCCGGTGCCGATCCGGTCCGCAACCATGACAGGAGTGCAAAGATGAGGGCATTGGGGAGACGATCTCGCAATCTGCTTCGCTGGGCCGGCGCGTTGGCAGGCGCCCTGCTGACGCTGCTTGGGTTGGGACCTCTCTCGGGCGCCCGGGCGGAGGACCTGCCGCGCGAGGCGATGCTGCCGCTCGCACTGGCGATGAAGGCCGCCACGGCCGCGGTGGAAACATGCACGAAGGACGGCTACAAGGTCAGCGCCGCCGTGGTGGACCGAGCGGGCGTGCTCAGAGCCCTGCTGCGCGCGGATGGCGCGGGCGCGCACACCACCGACAGCAGCCGCAAGAAAGCCTATACGGCAGCGAGCCTCAAGCGGCCGACCAGCGAGCTCGGGGAGCTGCTCGCGAAGATGCCCCACCTGCAGGCGCTCCGTGACATGAACGAGAACATCCTGATCCTGGGCGGCGGGCTGCCGATCGAGATCGGCGGCGAGGTCGTCGGGGGGATCGGCGTCGGCGGCGCGCCCGGCACGCAGCTTGACGACGCCTGCGCCCAGGCAGGCCTGGATGCCATCGGCGCGGCCAAGAAGGCCCCCGCGCCGAAATAAAAGGCCCGAGGTTATCGAGCCCACGCTCTGTCCGCCTGTCCCGCCGCTGAAGTAACCGCCGAACCTTTGGTTCAGCTTGCCCTTCCGGTCCTGACTGTCGCTCTCATACGCCCAGCCGAGAGGGAGCCCCGTGACCAAGCGCCTCGACAGGCCTTTACCGACGCGTCCAAGCTGCCGCAGCAGGAACAGGACGCGCGCGCAATGGCTTCTTGAAGAGCTGACCGCAGAGCGTGCGTGGGAGAAAGCCTCTGCCTGCTCCCAAAGACCCCTTGCCCGGCTTGCCAAAGAGGCCTTGGCTGAACCCGTACGGGACGGACTCAGGAACTTGACCCTGAGCGCCGTCGAAACCTACCGAAAGGCCGCATGCCTCTACTCGCTGTCGGCGCGGGCGGATCACGATACGGAGCACGGACGAGTGTCTGGTCGCCCAACTCGCGATCGAACATGGCCAAAGTCATCCGTGAGCCAAGGCTGGACTAGTCGTGGGGCGAGGGCTTCGAGGACACCTCCGGCCGGGTCAGGCCTCCTGCCGGAGCATCCGCTGGCCGAACTTCACAAACTCGTCGAGCCGTTGCGTGATAATCGCCTTGACGATGTCGAGGTTCAGCTTGTCGTATTCGTGAACCGCGACGTTTCGGAAACCCACCATCCGCCTCATCGCCGTCGCCAGCTCGCGATCCAGGAGCCCCGCAGCGTGAAGCAGCTCGAACGCATCCCGGCTGTCTTGCGGGACCCCCAGACGCCGTTTTCTCACGACGTGCATCGCCAGATCGATGGACGCTTCACAGGCCCGTTGCAGGTTCAACAATATGGAGTCTTGCGTGGTGGGATTGCTGTAGAGATGGTCGTCCTCGCCTCCGTAGACGTCTCGGATCCTCTTCACGCACCGCTCAAGGCTGGCCACTTTATTGATCACGACATCATCCGGCATAGATAGCGCCTCGCGCACGGATGTCATCGAGAATACCGCGGCGTTCCTCGTTCAAGCGGGCATAGGAGGCGTACACCAAGTCTTCAAACCGCTCTCGCGCGGGATCGTGGTCGCTGTCCAGACATTCGCCATGAGCCAGCACCTGCATGCGCAGGACCGTCGAAGCCGCACGCAGATCAATCAGATCGACATCCCGATGCAACAGCGCCGCAAGCTGCTCCCGCAACTCCAGGAGGCGTTGCGGCGCACAGGGCTCTGCCGCCAGGATCGCTAAATCCACGTCGCTCTGTGGGTGAGCCGCGCCTGTCGCCTGCGACCCGAACCGGTAGAGGGCGATCAGGCTCGGCACAGCCTCTCTCACGATGTCGATCAGCTTCTTGTCCTGCATCGTCTGCTCTCCATCCTGGCCTCGGCACGCACAGGAGCGTGGCCGCAGGCCCAGACTACTGTGCGCCCCCGACGCTGTCAACCGCCAGGCCCGCCCCTCCTTCACCTCCATCCGTCCCCGCTCGTGCCGCCGCCGAAGCCGCCGAAGCTCCCGCCGAAGCCGCCCCGGCCGCACCCCCAGAACTCGCCTCGCCTGATGCGGCCGAAGGGATGGCGCAGGTCGGGCCGGCTGATCCACCACAAGAAGAACAGCGCGGCTGCGCCGACCAGGCTGGTCAGAAAGATCCCCAAGCCCCGCGAGTGCGGTCTCGCCTGGCTGCCTATCCGCAGATGCTGGGCGGAGGAGGCGAGCATGACGGTGGCCCGATACAGCCCCTCTCCGTACTCGCCGTTACGGAAGGCCGGCTGCAGAACCTTGCCGGCGATCTCCTCCAGGACCGACGCGGGGACGACTAGACTGAGGTTCCGCCCCAACGTGACCGCTGCCTGCCGCTCCTCGAGCGACATCAGGATCAGCGCGCCGTACTCCTGCTGTGCCGTCCCGATCCCCCACCGCGTATAGAGGGTGCCGGCGTAGGCCTGGACGTGCCGGTCGGGCGCGAGCGTCCGAACCGTGACGACCACCAACTCGACGCCCGTCTTGCGCTCGAGGTCCTGACAGACGGAGCGGATGCGGGCCTTCCACTCCGGATCGAGCACGCCCGCGAAGTCGCTGACGTAGCCCACGGGCCCCGGGAGCGACGGCGGCTCCCGGTCGGCCCTGGCGGGCAGCGCCGCGACCGCCAGCAGGACTGCCGTCGCCATCAGCGCGAAGGGGACCCGCGGCAAGCGCCGCGCTCCCTTCCTCACGGACATGAGTCCTCCGGGGCACCAAGCCGCCCCTCCGCCCGCCACCGCCCGACCTGTTCCACGAGTGCCTGGAGCGTCCCGCAGTACCGATCGAGCAGCCGGGGGACCTCGAGCTGACCTGGCGTGAGCCTCCCGCGCTTGAGGTCCAGCACCTCTCGGACTGGCGCCAGATCAAGCTCGAGGGCCGTCTGGAGATCTGCAATCAGCTCGTCGCTGGTCTTGGCCGCGGGCCGCTCCCGCAAGCGCGCCACGCCGCGCAGGCAGGCAAGGAGCCCGGCGACCGACACCGTCAGCAGGATCACGGCGGCCTCGGCCGAGCCCGTCCCCTCCACGAACCGCTGGCGCACGCGGAGCAGGATAGCCCACAGCTCTCGCTCGCACTCCTCCGGCAGGCGGCGGAGATCGAGGGGCAAATCTGGAAACGGATCGCGGCCCGCTAACAGCCGATGGTGCTCGCGAATCTCCAAATACTCCAGTGGAAAGAGTCCGAGCGAGGCCGCCAGCTCGGCTCTGGTCAGGAACAGCGGGACGGCGATCTGCTCGCGGCTCCAGCGCCGGTGAATCTTGGCATAGTGTTGCAGGAGGCCGATGCCGTGCGCCGCCAGCAGGACGAGCAGGTTGAGGTTGGACCGGCCTGGGAGAAACTCGCCCTGGACGGCGCTCCCGTAAAGCAGCACCGCTTCCAGCGAGTCGCCGAAGAGCTGGGCGAGGTCGGCCAGGTACGTGCGAAGGACCGGCCGCACCTCGGCAGGCAGCCCCGCCACCGCCGCTTCGCTCAGGCCCCGGCGGGCGTCGCCTCCGGCGCTCATAACGCTGCGGCCTCCGGTGGCAGGTGGTGCGCCCCGGGATCAGGCAGGAGCCCCGCCGCCATCAGGCGGTCGAGGAGCCCGAAGGCGGGGCGCTCCCGCAGCCCCGCCGTCGCAGTGAGGACCTGGTAGCGGAGGCGCGGGTTCCGGTCCAGCGTCGCGAACACCCGGTCCCGCAGGAGCGCGAGGACGGGGTTCCCGGTGTTCCAGAAGAACACCTGCTCGTCGGCCAGGCGCTGGAGCATCTCGACCTGCGGGCGCCGCCGCCGCTCGTAGGCGGCGAGCGCGTCGGCGGACCAGTCGTCCCGCGCCAGGCAGGAGGGGACCAGGTCAGCCAGGGTCACCGCGTCCACCATCGCTTGCATGCGCCCCTGCGAGGCGTGGGGGTTCATCGCATGCGCCGCGTCGCCAATGAGCGCCGCTCCATCGGCCACCCAGCGCGCGGTCCGCACGCGGCTCGTCGGCAGGTAGGCGGTCTGATCCCAGCTCGTGAGATTGCAGAAGACTTTCTCCAGGCTCGGATCAATCCGGTTCCACGCTTCGCGCAGGGCCCCCAACCCGGCGGCCTTGATCTGCGGCAGGGCGTCGGCCGGGATCATGAAGAAGCAGTAAGCCTTCCCCTGAGCGGCGGGGAAGATTCCGAGGATGGTCTTGCGGCCGACGAAGTAGCGCGCCTCTTCCAGCTCGTCGGCGCCGTCGAGGATCGCGACGAGGTACCCTTCGGGGTAGCGGTGCACCCTGGCGGGAATCCCGAGGGCCTCCCGGACCCTCGAGAGCGCGCCGTCGGCGCCGACGACCAGCTTCGCCGAGATCCGGATCGGCTTGCCGCCCTGCTCCGCAACCAGCCCGGTCACCCGGCCGCCCTCGCGCAGGAGGCCCTTGAACTCCATGTCGTACCGGAGCGCCCCGGGGGCGCAGCTCTCCAGCGCCGCCAGGATCGCGTGATGCGCCACGTTCGGGAGCGTGACCAGCGCGCGGTTGTACGGCGGCGGGAGCATCCCGTAGTCCACCGTGCAGAGCCGCTCGCCGCCGACGCGGCAGAAGTGAAACCGGCGGACCGGCCGCACAGCGCCTGCGGGGAGCCGGTCGAGGAGGCCCAGGCCGGCCAGCACCCGCTGCCCGTTGGGCTGGAGAATCTCGCCCCGAAGGCCGCCGGGCGGCCCCGGTGCCTGCTCCAGCACGAGCGCGCGGATGCCGCGCTGGGCGAGCGCGAGCCCCAGGACGGCCCCGCCGCCGCCCGCGCCGACCACCGCTACGTCCGCCCGCTCGTCCCCGACGCTCATGGGGCGGCGCGCTCCTCGATCGTCAAGCCGGTGAGGAACTTCGCTTTCGCGTCGGTCACGGTCAGCGGCTTGCCCTCGATGATGACCTTGCGCATCATCCCCTCGCCGGCCGTGTTGCCCACCAGGAGTGCGCTGACCAGCCTGTCCCGCCGCACCACCAATCTCCGGTAGATGCCCTTGGCCGGATCCCGGCCGGTGAGGACCACGGCCCCGTCCGCCGCCGGCTGGGTCAGGCCGAGCACGGTCACCCGCAGGCCGCAGAAGGTCTCCGAGTTCGAGACGATGACCCCGCGATAGGGCTGGCCGGTGCCCGCCATGCAGGCGCCGGCGAGCTTGCCTTGCTCGACCGCGTTGTTCCAGTTCGTCACGACGCGGAAGAGGCCGGAGACCGGATCGTAACCCTGGGCCGCATCGCCGGCGGCGAAGACGTCGGGGACGTTGGTCCGGAACTCGTGGTCAATGAGGATGCCCCGGTCCGTGCGGACGCCGCTGTCCTGCAGGAATCCGATGTCGGGCCGGACGCCGACCGCGACGACCACCGCGGCGGCGGGGATCCGCCGGCCGCCGGCCGTCCGGACACCCGCGACGCAGCCGCCCTCGGCTTCGATCTCGGCGACCTGATCGCCCAGCAGGACCTCGATCCCCGCCCGCTCGACCGCCGCCCGCACCAGGTCAGAGGCGGGCTCGTCGAGGAGCGGCGCCCAGAGCCGCGGCTCCCGCTCGAGCAATACGACCGGCCGGCCCCGCTTGCGGATGCCCTCGGCCAGGATCAGGCCGAGCACGCCACCGCCGATGACCGCCACCGGCCGATCGGTGCTCGTGACCAGGCGAACCAGGGTTCTCGCATCCTCCCAGGTCCGGATCGTCATGACGCCAGCCGCGGAGGCCCCCGGCACGGACAGCGTGAGCGGCGCCGAGCCCGGCGCGAGCAGCAGCGCGTCGTAACCGACCCGCCCGCCGTCCGTCAGCTCAACCGTCCGCTCGGCCGGCGCAACGCGCGTGACGACGGTCTCCAAGCGAAGCTCGATCCGCTGCTCCCGGTAAAACTCCGGCGGATTGAGCGGCATCTCCGCGTCGGGCGTCGAGCCGCCGACATAGGTATCGAGCTCGGTCCGGTAGTACGGCGGGTCGCGGTCCCGGTCGAGGACCAGCACGCTCCCGTCCCCGCCTGCGGCACGGATCGCCACGGCCGCATGGACGCCGGCCGGGCCGCCTCCAACGATGACGTAGCGCTTCACGATCGTGCTCCACAGGGAAAACCAGCGCCCCGGATCAGTCCAACTCGAACACCAGCCGGAACTGGTCGTCGGCCCCGTCCCAGGCCCGGGGGGAGGTCTTCACGAGCCACTCCTTAAGGTACGCCTTCTGGCCGGGGGTGAGGAGCTGCTTGATCTGGTGGGCCCGGCCCTGCAACGGCTGGAGGAACCCCGCGCGCTTGGCGGAATCCAGCGTGGCTGTCCTGACGTAGACGTTCGTATAGGCGGTCGGCTCGTCCTCCTCCCCCTCCCCCTGGATCCACACGGAGATGAACTTCTCGAGGGTGAGCCCGGCGCTGTCGAGCGCTGGCTCCGTGTCGTGAAACAGCTCGTTCTCCGACTGCTCCAGGGGCGTGGCGTCCTGGTCCCGAAACAGGAAGTTCCGTTTCCACATGGCGTCGGCAGTCTCCTCTGATGACCGCGCCATACTGGCGGCGGATCATGGGGAATGTCAACCCCGGACCGAGGGCCGGGCCATCCTTGACAAGACTGCGGGCAGTCTGTTAGCGTCTGGCAATTCTCGTGGTTCCGAGCCCACTTGGGAGTCCCCCCGATGCAGGTGACCATCAACGGGAAGCCGGAGGACGTGCCGGGTGGCACGGTCCTGGACCTTTTGAAGGCCAAGAGCATTGATCCGCACATGGTCGCGGTCGAGCTGAACTCCGCGATGGTCGAGCGCGACCACCTCGGGACGACCCCCATCCAGGAAGGCGATCAAATCGAATTTCTCTTCTACATGGGCGGGGGCCAGTGAGGATGAAGGCCTACCGCGACATCACCGCGTTGATCGGCGGGACCCCGCTCGTGCGGCTCAACCAGCTCTCCCCGCCGGCAGGCGCGGCGATCTACGCGAAGGTCGAGTCGTTCAACCCCGGCGGGAGCGTCAAGGACCGCATCTGCCTCAACATGATCAACGAGGCGGAGCGGCAGGGCAAGCTCAAGCCGGGCGCCACGATCGTCGAGCCCACGAGCGGCAACACCGGCATCGGGCTGGCGCTGGTTTCGGCGGTCCGCGGCTACAAGCTGATCCTCGTGATGCCCGAGAGCATGAGCATGGAGCGGGCGAGCCTGCTCTCCTCCTACGGCGCCCAGCTCGTGCTGACGCCCGCCTGGGAAGGGATGAAAGGCTCGATCAAGGAGGCGGAGAGCATCGTCGCCCAGAATCCGTCCTACTTCATGCCCGACCAATTCTCCAACCCGGCCAACCCGGCGATGCACCGGCAGACGACGGCGGTGGAGATCTGGGAGGCGCTCGCGGGCCGCTTCGACGCCTTCGTAGCCGCCGTGGGGACGGGCGGGACGATTACAGGCTGCGGCGAGGTCTTCAAGGAGCGCAATCCGCGCATTCAGGTCGTCGCGGTGGAGCCGGCCGGCTCGCCAGTGCTCTCGGGCGGAGACCCCGGCCCCCACAAGATCCAGGGGATCGGCGCGGGGTTCATCCCGAAGGTCCTCAACCGCAGCATCCTGGACCGCGTGATCACGGTCACGGACGACGAGGCCTACCAGACCGCCAAGCTGCTCGCCAAGAAGGAAGGCTTGCTGGTCGGGATCTCGGCGGGCGCCAACGTCTTTGCGGCCCAGAAGGTCGCCGAGTTGCTCGGGCCGGATGCGACTGTCGTCACCGTGCTGCCGGACACCGGCGAGCGCTACATCAGCATCGAGAAGTATTTTAATATCTAGGGACGCGTGGCGGGTGACCGGTGACGGGGTGACAAGGACCCGATGCGCAGCGTCTCGTCACGCGTCGCCCTTCGCGGTTTCCCATGCATTTCACCGACGAACAGGTCACCCGGTACAGCCGGCACATCTTGCTTCCGGAAGTCGGGGGTAAGGGCCAGAAGAAGCTCGCGCAGGCGCGTATCCTGATCGTCGGCGCGGGCGGGCTCGGCTCCCCGGCGGCGTTCTACCTCGCGGCCGCGGGGGTGGGCACGCTCGGGCTCATTGACAGCGACGTTGTGGACCTCTCCAACCTGCAGCGGCAGGTCATCCACTACACGCCGGATCTCGGCCGGCCCAAGGTCTTCTCCGCCAAGGAGAAGATCCAGGCCCTGAACCCGGACGTCGCAGTCGAGCTGTACGAGGGCCGGCTGACCTCGAAGAACGCGCTCGAGCTGGTCGGCAAGTACGACGTGGTCCTGGACGGCGTGGACAACTTCCCGGCCAAGTTTCTCATCAACGACGCCTGTGTGCTGGCGGGCAAGCCGCTGGTGCACGGGGGCATCCTCCGCTTCGACGGCCGGGTCACGACGATCATCCCGAAGCGATCCGCCTGCTACCGCTGCGTGTTCAAGCACCCGCCGCCGCCCGGGCTCGTGACGTCTTGCCAGGAAGCCGGTGTCATTGGGGTGCTCGCGGGTATCATCGGGACGATCCAGGCGACCGAGGCCCTGAAGCTCGTGCTGGGCATCGGCCGCCCGCTGACCGACCGGCTGCTGGATTTCGACGCCCGGCGCACCGCATTCCGGGAGATCCGCGTCCGCCGGAACCCCAACTGCCCGGTGTGCGGCGACCAGCCGACGATCACGGAGTTGTTCGACCACGAACCGGAGGTCTGCGCCGTCCGAGGAGGAACGGGCGCTGAGCGCTGAGCGCCGACGGCCGTCAGCTTCTGCCAGATTTGGTGACGCTATGCCCAAGATGAAAGCCCTCGTCTGCCGGGAGTGCGGGAAGGAGTATCCGACCACGGCCACCCACGTCTGCGAGCTATGCTTCGGGCCGCTAGAGGTCAAGTACGACTATGCCGCGATTAAGCAGACAATCTCGCGGCAGAAGATCGAGGCCGGTCCCCGCAGCATGTGGCGCTACCTGGACCTGCTGCCGATCGAGGGCGAACCCACCGTCGGCCTGCACGCCGGGTTCACCCCGATGGTGCGCGCCCGGAACCTCGGGGCCTACCTGGGCCTGGACGAGCTGTACATCAAGAACGACACGGTGAATCACCCCACGCTCTCGTTCAAGGACCGAGTCGTCGCGGTCGCGCTGAGCCGCGCGCGGGAGCTGGGCTTCGAAACCGTCGCCTGCGCCTCGACCGGCAACCTGGCGAACTCGGTCGCCGCGCACGCGGCCGCCTCCGGGATGCAGTGCTACGTGTTCATCCCCGGAGACCTGGAGGCGGCCAAGGTGCTCGGGAACCTCATCTATCGTCCGAACGTGGTCGAGGTCGAGGGCAACTATGACGACGTGAACCGGCTGTGCAGCGAGATCGCCGCCGAGCACCGCTGGGCCTTCGTCAACATCAACATCCGGCCCTACTACGCCGAGGGCTCCAAGACGCTCGCCTTCGAGACCGTCGAGCAGCTCGGCTGGCGCGCCCCGGACCAGGTCGTTGTCCCGATGGCCTCGGGGTCGCTCCTGACCAAGATCTGGAAGGGCTTGAACGAGCTGCGCACGTTGGGGCTGATTGACGCCGTGCCGACGAAGATCAACGGGGCGCAGGCCGAAGGCTGTTCGCCCATCGCGACCGCGTACAAGGAGGGGCGCGACTTCTTCAAGCCGGTCAAGCCCAGAACCATCGCGAAGTCGCTGGCCATCGGCAATCCGGCAGACGGCTACTACGCGCTGAAGGCGACGGCCGAGAGCGGTGGCGCGATGGACATGGTCTCCGACGAGGAGGTCGTCGAGGGCATCAAGCTGCTGGCCCAGGCCGAGGGAATCTTCGCGGAGACGGCCGGGGGCGTGACGGTCGGGGTGCTCCGCAAGCTGGTCAAGCAGGGCGTCATCAAGAAGGGCGACGTCACGGTCGCCTACATCACCGGCAACGGTCTCAAGACCCAGGAGGCGGTGGTGGACGCGGTCGGGCGGCCCATTCGGATCCAGCCGAGCCTGGTGAGCTTCGAGCAGACGTTCAAGATCGGCAAGAACGGCGGTGGTGACGCATGATTAAAGTTCGCATTCCCACTCCGCTGCGCCCGTTGACCAAGGGGCAGGGCGAGGTCGAGGCCAAGGCCTCCACCATTGCGGAGATGATCGAGACCCTGAACAGCACCCACCCTGGGTTGAAAGATCGGTTGTGCGACGAGCACGGGGAGCTGCGGCGGTTCGTCAACATCTACGTGAACGAGGAAGACATCCGGTTCCTGAAGGGCAAGGACACGACGCTGAAGGACGGCGACGAGGTCTCGATCGTGCCCGCGATTGCCGGAGGCCGATAATGGCCAGCCTGCGCTTTCACATCCGGTTTCCCGAAGAGAAGATCAAGGAGCCGATCATCTATCAGATCGGCCACGAGTACCAGGTCGTGACCAACGTCCGCCGGGCCGACGTGCGGGAGACCACCGGCTGGATGGACGTGGAGCTGACCGGCGAGACAGCGGAGATCGAGCGGGCCGTCGAGGGGCTCCGCAAGAAGGGCTGTCTCGTCGATCCGATCGAATTGAACGTGGTCGAATAACGGCAAGGGGGCTCACGGCGAGAGGCGAGCGGTCCGAGCGTCCGCGGGTGTGCCCCTCGCCCGAGCCTGGACGATGGATTTCACCGACGAGCAAATCCAGCGATACAGCCGGCACATCATCCTGCCGGAGGTCGGCGGGAAAGGCCAAACGAAGCTCGCCCGGGCTAAGGTCCTGATCATCGGGGCCGGCGGGCTTGGCTCCCCGGCCGCGCTTTACCTCGCGGCGGCGGGGGTCGGCACGATCGGATTGGTGGACGGCGACGTCGTGGACCTCTCCAACCTCCAGCGACAGATCCTGCATACCACCGCCACGGTCGGGGTGCCGAAGGTGGAGTCCGGCCGGCGAACCCTCGCCGCGCTCAATCCCGACGTCACGGTCAAGACCTATCAGGAGAACGTGTCGGCCGACAACATCCTGCGGCTGCTCGCCGACTACGACCTGATCCTGGATGGCTCCGACAACTTCACGACGCGGTTCCTCGTGAACGACGCCTGCTTCTTCGCCAAGAAGACGTTGATCTCGGGGAGCATCTTCCGCTTCGAAGGGCAGTTGACGACGATCAAGCCCCATGCGGGCTACCCCTGCTACCGGTGCCTGTACCCCGAGCCTCCGCCGGCCGGGCTCGTCCCCAACTGCCAGGAAGCGGGCGTGCTGGGGGTGCTGGCCGGCACGATCGGCGTGCTGCAGGCCGCCGAGGCGATCAAGGAGATCCTCGGGATCGGGGAGACCCTGGCGGACCGCCTGCTCCTCTACGACGCGCTGGAGATGAAGTTCCGCAAGCTGGCCCGCCCCAAGGACCCGGCTTGCCGGCTGTGCGGCTCCCATCCGACGATCACCGACCTGACGGGGGACTACACCGTGTCCTGCGCCCTGTGACCCTTCCTGCCGACGTGCCGCCGCTCGCGATCCCCAGACAGATTCTCGCGGAGATGATCGCCCATGCCCGGGAGCTGGATCCCTTCGAGTGCTGCGGGCTGCTGGCCGGAACTGGGGGGCTGGTGTCCCGGCAATACCGGATCGCCAACACCGTGGCCCGGGACGCCCGCGCCGTGCAGGTCTTCCGGGAAGCCGACGTCAAGCCGCTCGATCGCCTCCCGGAGACGACCCGGGCGGAGGTGGCCTATTTCATGGACCCGAAGGAGATGCTGGCCGCGTTCAAGGACATGCGCAGCCGGCAGCTCGACCTGACCGCCATCTACCATTCGCATACCCGCTCGCCGGCCTACCCCTCGGCGACGGACGTCGGGCTCGCCTATTACCCGGAGGCGGCCTACATCATCATTTCGCTGGAGGACAGGGCCCGCCCGGACGTGCGGGCTTACTGGATCAGGGAGAAGCGGGTCACCGAGACCCCCTTCACGACCATCTAATCGCCGGCCCCTGCCCGAAGAATTTCGCTAGACCCGCCGGACCGACAATGCCATAATAGGGGCCCTCATCCTCTGACTGGGAGGCCCCGGACGATGGCACCGAGCCCAACCCCTCGACGGCTGGTCCTGCTGGCCGCTGCTCTCGTGTGGCTCTGCTGGAGCGGGCCCGTCGCCGCCGAAGAGAAGAGCATTTTTAGCCCCATCATTGACGTGGACCCTCAGAGCGGCGTGATCATCGTCTCCAGCGATGCTGGCATCGTCATCGTCGAGGTCCCCGAGGCAGCCAAGCCCCATCTGAGCAAGCTCCCCATCTCCGGCATGATCGACATCGTGGTGGAGTGGCGGGGGAAGGGCAAACCGGCGCTGCTCAAGTCCTGGAAGGTGGCGGGCGGCGAGTCGGCCTGCAAGGTCTTCGATGGCAAGACCTGCAAGTAGCGGGACCCGGAGGAACAGCTCGGGCGGGCCCCGGTGACCAGCGGGCGGGCTCGGCAGTTCCTCACTCCGAGCTGCCGAGCATGTCGTC
>CAZTUO010000002.1:20133-25455 GCA_964616355.1 uncultured Nitrospira sp. | reverse complement strand
GAACAGAGCCTCGTAGTTGGTGACGAAGTTGCGCTCGTCCACGAGCTGCTCGGCGACCACTTGGCTGTAGCAGGCGTCGCAGAGCATCATCAGCCCGCGTGCCACCGCGACGGTCTGGCGTCCGCTGCTGCCTGGCATCCCGTGCCTCCTGGCCCCCCGTTAGACCGATCCTCTCACCCGCGCCATCCAGAAATCCTCGGTCTCCAGCTCGACACCGCAACGCGGACATTCGTAGGGCTGGTCCGGCGGCGGGACGGTCATCTCCTCCTTCTGAATCTGCCCGCAGCAGACGTGGTAGAAGTGGCCCCGGGCGTCCTCCGTATCCAGCGGGTCGCTCTCGTAGATCAGGACCATGGCGGTTCGCCTCGCTCCCATGACACCTGAAACTGGGCCTCATACAGCCCAGCGTACAGGCCCCCCCGCAGCAGGAGGGCCTCGTGCGTGCCCTCCTCCACGATCCGGCCGCGGTCCACGACGACGATGCGGTCCACGCTCTGCAGGGTGGACAGCCGGTGCGCGATGATGAAGGTCGTGCGGCCCCGCGTCAGGTTCGTCAGGGCCTCGCGGATCTTGACCTCGGTCTCTGTATCAATGTTCGACGTGGCTTCGTCGAAGATCACGATCGGCGGGTCCTTGAGGAGCACGCGCGCGATCGAGACGCGCTGTTTCTGCCCGACCGACAGCTTGACGCCCCGTTCTCCGATCCAGGTGTCGTACCCGTCCGGCAGCTCCTCGATGAAGTCGTGGGCGCGCGCCGCCTGGGCGACCGCCTCGATCCGGGCCTGATCCGCCGCCAGGTCCCCGTAGGCGATGTTCTCGCGCACCGTGCCGTTGAACAGGAACGGTTCCTGCTGGACGAGCCCGATCTGGCTCCGGAGGAAGGCCAGCGGCAGGTTCCGGACATCGTGACCGTCAATCGTGACGGCGCCCCCGCGCACGTCGTAGAACCGCATGAGCAGCTTGAGCAGCGTACTCTTCCCCGCTCCGCTGGGCCCGACGAGCGCGATCCGCTCGCCCGCCCGCACCTCCAACGTGACGTCCGTCAGGACGGGCACCCCGGGTCGATAGGCAAAGCTCACCCGATCGAAGCGCACGGCGCCGGCGAGGCGCTCCGCCGGCGCGACCGCGCCGGGGCGGTCGCGGACCTCGGGCGGCTGGTCGAGGATCTCGAAGACCCGCTCGCTCGCCGCCAGCGCGTGCTGGAGCATGTGGTTGACCGAATGGATCTGGTTGACGGGCACGTAGAAGAGCGCCAGGTAGGACAGGAACATGACCAGCTCCCCGAGCGTGAGCCTGCCCGCGGCGACCTCGCCGGCCCCGTACCAGAGGACCAGCACGCCGCCCAGGCTGCCGACGAACATCATGCCCGGCGCATACAGCGCCCAGAGATACATGGCCTGGAGGTTGCTCTCCGCGTACTGCCGGCTCAGCCGGTTGAAGCGCGCCTGCTCGTAGGCCTGGCGGTTGAACCCCATCGTCTCCCGGATGCCGGACAGCGCATCCTGGAGGTACGCGTTCAGCTCCGCCGCCTGCCGCCGGATCGCGTGGTAGTAGCGGTGCACCCGCTGGGTGAAGAGCGACGCCGAGAGCGCCAGGACGGGGATCGGGACGAGCGCCAGCAGCGCCAGCTTCCAGTTCAGCGCGAACAGGACGCCGGCAATTCCCAAGAGCGTCAGCACGGCAATCAGCATGCCCTCCAGCCCGTCCACGAAGATCCGCTCCACGTGTTCGGTGTCGGTGGTCACCCGCGACATGATCTCGCCGGTGGACCGGTTTTCGAAATAGGCGAGCGAGAGCCGCTGGAGCGCCGCGAAGACCTCGGCCCGCAGATCGTAGACAACCTGCTGCTCCAGCCGGTTGTTCAGCCGGATCCGCAGCGAGGCGAAGATGTGCCTCAGCGCGTAGGCGAGCACGAGCCCAGCGATCACCCAGGGAAGCAGCGCCGTCCGCTCGGCCTGGATCACGTCATCAATGGCGATCTTGATCAGCCACGGCGGCACCAGCTCCATGACCGTGGTCAGCGCGGCGCAGCCGAGCGTGAGGATAGCCAGGAGGCGATAGGGCTTGAGATAGCGAAGGACGCGCAGGAGCGAGTTCACGGGCAACCGAATAGCACGTAGCGAGCCGCGCCCCGCCAAGAGCCGTGAACGGTAAGCTGCTCGCTGCCAGCTATTCGCTGCTGGCGACTGAGGCTAGATGACGGTCGCATGTTCTCGTTTCCAGAAACGCTCGAACTCCTCGAGCTGCGTCAAGGTCGAGAAGTCCGTCATGCGGTCCAGGAAGAGCTTCCCGATCAGGTGGTCCAGCTCGTGCTGGATACAGACCGCGTACAGGCCCGTCGCGTCGAAGTCCAGCGGGAGGCCCTCGCGGTCCAGCGCCTGCACCCGCACCATCGAAGGGCGCGTGACCTTGCCGCGCAGGTTGTCCACGCTCAGGCATCCCTCCCACATCTCGATCTGCTGGGGACCGTAGTAGACGATCGCGGGATTGATCAGGACGGTCCGCGGAAAGCCTCCCTCGCCGGGACACTCCATGACCACGACCTGCTCGGACCGGGATACCTGAGGTGCGGCGAGCCCGATGCCTTCGTTCTCGATCATCGTCTCGAACATGTCGTCAATGAACTGCTGGAAGGCCCGGCTGCCGATCTGATCGGGGTCCACCGGCTGGGCGACCTTCCGGAGCACCGGATTGCCGAGCTTGGCGATTTTCAGCAATGCCATACGTTCCTCTCCGACCCTCAGCGTAACCCCGCGAATCCGTGCTGCTTATAGCACAGGTTGGCCTGGAGCCGCAACCAAACGGCCGAGGGAGGCCCGCCCGGGCCTCCACGCGGCATGGCTTAGAGCGGCGGGCGGGGCCGTCGGGGTTCCGGCAGCTCGAAGGTCTCCCCGCTGGCCTTCCACCAATCGATCCATTCCTGGGCCCACTCCTGCCGCTCCTGCTTGGTCGAAGCGTCCCAGTCGTGCAGCTCCGTTTCGTGGCGCGTCAGGATCCAGAGGGACTGGACCGCAGAAATCGCGACGAACCGCTCGTCGTCCGCCACAAGCCCGATCAGGACCGGAATGACCGACTTCTTCCGGACGTACCGGGCCTCGAAGGCCGCCGCCTTGCGGATGGTCGGGTTGGGGTCCTTGGCCATCGTCTCGATCGCCGGTGAGGCCTGGGCCGCGTCCAGCCGCACCGCCACGCGCAGCGCATGCTCGCGAATCCGGGCCATCTCCTCGGTCCGCTGCGCCGTCTCGATCAGCGCAGGGACCGCCCGCGGATCCTTGATCATGGACAGCGTTTCGATCGCGTTGTAGCGCAGCCGGGGGCCCGGCATCTTCAGCGCGGTGACCAACACCGGGACGACCTGCGGGCCCAGATGGACGAACTCCCCCATCGCCCAGAGCTCCTGCTTGCCCTCTAGCATGGGGAGCAGCGCTTCGGCCCGCTTGAGCTGCTCGGGGGTCAGCGGCTCGGAGAGCGGCGGGACCGTGGTGCTGGGAATCTCCTCCGCCTTGGGCGGCATCTCGTAGGGGATCTGGACCGGGATGACCCAGGCTGTGCCCAGGGCCGCCCAGGCCGAAGGGCCCAGCACGGCCAGCCAGCCGATCGCGAGGCAGCGCATCAAGCACCCGTGCAGCATGTTCATCGTGGCCATCCGTCTGTATCCTCTCATGCCCTCGACGCGGTCCGCGCCCGCGCCACGCCGGTCATCTTATCCGGCCGCCGGTGGAGAATGCAATCGAGCAAGGGGCGCCGGTCCCCGCGTCAGAAGGGGTAGTCGAGCCCGACGAAGACGTTGCCGCCGTCCTTCCCGTAGGCCACGTCCAGCCGGCCAACGACATTCGGCTTGGCCCGGACCCGGATGCCGGTGCCGGGATTGACCTGCAGGTTGGCGAGGTCCCCGCCCGGGAAGTTCAGTTTGGTGGAGACGCGCCCGATATCCACGAACGGGGCCACTTCCAGGTCCACCGCGTAGTCGAAGAACTTCCGCTCGACCAGGAGGATCCGCTCCTCGAGGTTCACCAGCGCCGCCGTGTTGCCGATGAAGCGCTGCAGGCCGAAGGCCCGGAGCGAATTCTCCCCGCCCAGCGTCGGCCGCTCGTAGAAGGGAATCGCGTGCTCCGCCCGGTTTGCGCGGTTGACCGCATCGAGCAGGAGGTGGGCGACAAACACCTTGTTGCCGTCATGCGGGATCAGGTGCCGCCCGTCAATCGTGAAGCGCCACCACCAGACGTTCTCCGCAGTCTTCAGGTCCTGGTTGAACGCCCCGGAGAGGTTCAGATAGCTCCCCCGGCTCGGGGTGAGCTGGTTGTCGCGCGAGTCATAGAAGATCGTGAGCTGGTGGCCGAGGATCTGCGCGCCTTCGATCCCCGGCAGGTTGGGGAAGACCTGCCGCGTGCTCGGCAGCGAGCCGACGATCCCCTGCTCCACCCGGACGTCGCGGTAGCGCTCGGTGACCACGACGGACAGGTCCGGCGTGAGGTTGATCCCCGCGGTCAGCTTCATGTTCCCCTCCCGCGAGGTGTAATTGGTCTCGTTCTGCTCCCTGGAGCGGGTCCCGAACCCGAAGAAGCGCGCGAACGCGTTTTTGAACCAGTTGCCGTAGAGGGCCAGGATATAGCGGCCGCCGGCGGCGGCCAGGTTCTTATAACTGCCCTCGAAATACCGTTCGATCCGCTCCGAGTAGGAGGCCACGACACTGTAGGTCTCCATGTCGGTCTTGTACCGGTAGTAGTTCCCCGTGATCGTCGAGCCGACCAGGGGGTTGAACAGGTACAGGGGGGCGAAGATCTGCTCGAGGTTGCCCCTCTCGTTCGCCTTCAGCATGGGGACCAGGGTCCCGATCCAGTACTTCTCGTTCCGGTTGTACGCGAAAGCGGGCAGTGGGATGATCGTGTACTCCCCCCGGACAAACAGCGACTTGAGCGAGTGCTCTTTGGGGTCTTCCGCCGCTGTCGGGCCCGGCGCCTGCTCGAGAGGATCCCTCACGGGGAGCGGCGGCGCCGGAGGCGGAGCCGGTTCGGCCGCGGGTGGGCCGGCGGGTTCAGCCGGTGCCGGCGCCGGCCCCCTTCCTCCTCGCCGGCAAGGCCAGGAGGAGCAAGAAACAGCGCCCCTGCCCAGATCAGGGCCGCCAGCCCGATCAGCATGCCACCCCTGCACGATACGTACTCGCAAGAGAAGCAGACGCTGGCGGGGCAACTCGCGGGAGCGTGAGGGGCAGCGCGGGCCTCATGCGAGCGTGAAGCAAACCACAGGCGACGCGGCGGCGTCAAGCCGAATGTGGAGGTCCGGGCTGCGCGGCCCTGGGAGGCGGATGCGCGGAGGGACGAT
>CAZTUO010000002.1:0-20111 GCA_964616355.1 uncultured Nitrospira sp. | reverse complement strand
CCCCCCGCCCCCGCCCCGCGGTCACGTTACCGGCCCCACTTCTGCCGGAACCACTCGACCGTGCGGCGCAACCCGTCTTCGAACTCGACCGTCGGAAACCAGCCCAGCTCGCGGCACGCCTTCTCGGCGGAGACTTCCTTGCCGCCAAAGTCACCCGGCCGTTCCGGGACGAACTCGATCCGGACATGGTCGCCGACGAGCTTCTTGATCCCTTCCGCCACTTCCAGGATCGTGACCTTGCGGCGCCCCTCCAGGTTGTAAGTCTGGTTGGCCGCCTCGTCCTTCATCGCGAGCACGTGGGCCTCGGCCATATCGCGCACGTAGACGAACTTTCGGAACTGCTCGCCCTTGCCGGCGATCGTGAGCGGCTGCCCGGTCAGGGCCTTCTTGAGGAAGAGCGGGATGAGGAGCTCCTCGCGCATGCGGGGCCCGTAGGGGATGCCGTACCGCAGGATCGTGAAGGGCACCTGGTAGAGCTGGTGGTAGTTGTGGCAGACCATCTCGCTCGCCATCTTGGTCGAAGTGTAGATGTGCCCGGCCCCCTCGAGGTAGAAGGGCACGGACTCGTCGGCCGGCTTGCCGTTCGGGGCCCCGTTGTACACCCAGACCGTCGAGGCCAGGTGCACGCGCCGGCAGCCGTTGATCCGGGCCGCCTCCAGCACGTGGGCCGTCCCCATGACGTTGAGTGCGGTGGTGTAGACGGGGTACTTGTGTGCGTAGTTCACGTTCGAGACCGCCGCCAGGTGGAACACGTGCTCCGCGCCCTTCGTGGCGGCCAGGACCGAGGACAGATCCATGAGATCCACGTCCTCGTAGCCGACGTCCGCCCGATGGGGCCGCACCCGATGGTCCACGACGGTGACCCGATGCCCGGCTTCGACCAGGGCATCCACGACATGGGAGCCGATAAATCCGCTGCCTCCGGTGACAACGACGTTCGCCATGGATCACGCTCCTTTATCCCGATACAGCCTTCAGCGCGCCGAGCACCTGCTCGGCGTCCGCCTCCTCCATCCCGGAAAAGATCGGCAGGCACAGGTGCCGGGCGCAGTAGTCTTCTGACACCGGCAGGGGGCCAGACGCGTAGGGCGCGAACACCGGCTGCTTGTGCAGGGGCTCCTCGTAGACCTCCCCGGCCAGCGAGACCCCGTACTGGTCCCGCAGGCGGGCCTTGAGCGCCTTCCGATCCCGCCGCTCCTTCATCACCACCAGATACTTGTAGTAGTTGCACCGCCCTCCGGCCGGCACCGTGACGGGGGTCAGCCAGGGCACGTCCCGCAGCCCGCGGTCGTAGACGGCCGCGATCTTCTGCCGCTCCGCGATCATGGCCGGCAGCCGCTCGAGATGCTTGAGGCCGATGATCGCGTGCGGCTCCGAGAGCCGCCAGTTGTACCCCAGCCGGATGTGGGCGTTCTGCGTGAAGCTGGCCTTGCCCTGGTCCCGGTAGATCCGCGCCTCCTCGGCGATACGGTCGTCGTTCGTCACGATCATCCCGCCCTCGGCGGAGGTCATCACCTTGGTCGGATAGAAGCTGAAGGAGCCGGCGATCCCAAAGGTCCCTGCGAGCACGCCCCGATAGGAGGAGCCGTGCGCGTGCGCCGCGTCCTCGACCAGCCAGAGGCCCTTGTGCGCGGCCAGCTCCTGCAGCTCCGGCACCCGGCGCGACACGAGCCCGCCGATGTGCACGAGGACGAGGCCGACCGTCTTGGGCGTGAGCGCGGCTTCGACGTCCTCTGGCCGGACCGCGAACGATTCGGGGTCCATGTCCACGAGGATCGGCCGCCCGCCCGCGTGGATGACCGCCGCGGCGGTGGCGAAGAACGTGTTCGTCGGCACGAGCACGTCCTGGCCGGCCACCCCCAGGGCGCGCAGGATGATCTCCAGCGAGCTGGTCCCGCTGTTGACCGCGACGGCGTGCTTGCAGCCCACGAACCGGGCGAACCGCTGCTCGAACTCGGCCCCGTACTTGCCCAGCGTGAGCTGGCCCGTGGACAGCACCTCCTGGATCCGTTCGGCGATCCAGGCGCGGTCCTCGGGAAGAAACTGGATCTTGGCGGCCGGCACCCGCCGGGCCGGCGGCTGAGACGCGGCCGCCAGGCCGCCCTGTGTAGTCTGTGGACTGCTCAAGGTGTGCCTACTCCTTTCCCCGGCCCGGGCCAGGCGCTGATTGCGGAAGCGTCACGGCACGGACACCAGCGCCACCCCAAGGCAGACCAGCATGGTCCCCGCCCACCGGTAGCCGTTGACCGTCTCCCGCAGGATGAATTTGGCCGCGAAGGTCGTTACGACGTAGACCAGGGCGGTGGCCGGAAAGACCAGGCTCAGGTCCGCCCAAGCGAGCAACAGGAGAAAGCCGGCGAAGTGCACCGTCATGCAGAGGAGGCTCGCCAGGACATGCCGGTTGCCCAGCACCCGCCGTGCGACGAGGATCAGCTCCTTGGGTGCGAAGGTCGCGACCTCCCCCACCTGCCGCATCCCCCGGGTCAGCAGGACGTCGCCCGCCGAATCGGCCAGGACGATGACCAGGACCCCGAGCAACGTCTTCACTGCCGGACCTCCTCCAGCAGGGGCCCCGCCTCCTCGGCGGCGAAGGTCCGCGGCTCCGATCGGAGCACCAGCACGACCCCGAGCGAGATCAGGAGGGCGCCGGCCCACCGGGCGGGGGACACCGATTCGTGCAGCACGTACTCCGCGAGGGCCACGTTGAGGACGACCTCCGCGGAGATCGCGGGAGCCACGAAGCTCAGGTCCGCCTTCGAGAGCGCGACGGAAAAGAGTACGAAGAAGAGGACGGTCAAGGCCATCCCCGCGAGCACCAGCGGGGTCGTCGCGCCCTCGATCAGGACCGCGCTCCAGTCGCTGGCCTCGATCCCCTGCCCGCCAGCCACGGCCTTCATGCCACTGCTCAACAGCACGTTCCCAGCCGCCTGGCTCAGGACGGCGGCCAACAGGAGGCCGATGATCCCCGGTCGGGCCATCGCCTAGGCTCCGACCTCCGCCTTGACGAACCTCTTGCGCTTGGCCCTGGTCTTGAGGAACTCTTTGGCCTCGACGTACAGCCGGTGCCGGTCGTTCCGGTCGAAGATCGCCTTGCGCAGGATCCGGAAGATCACGTGCGGCCGGAAATAGTACCGGTCGTAGAACCGCTCCACGGCCGCCATCATCTCCTGGCGGCTCAGGCCCGGGTACTGGATGACGGGAAGCTGGTGCCCCAGCTCGTCCGTCATCTCGGCGTTGACGATGTAGTTGTGCTTCCGCAGCCAGGCATCGAATTCCGTGCCCGGATAGGGATGCGACATCGAGACCTGAATCGTCTCGGGATCCAGCTCCATCGCGAACTGGATCGTCCGTTCGATCGTCTCCGGTGTCTCGCCCGGCAATCCGATCTGAAAGTCCCCGTGGACGACCAGCCCGAGTTGCTTGCAGTGCTTCATGAACTCCCGGGCCTGCTCGACCGTTGCGCCTTTCTTCATGTTCTTGAGGATCTCCGGGTCGCCCGACTCGAACCCGACGATCAGCAGCCGGCAGCCGGCTTCCTTCATCGCCTTGAGCGTCTCGTACCCGGCGGTCACCCGCGCGTTGCAGGACCAGGTGAACTTCAGCCGCTTCAACGCCCTGCAGAGTTCCAGCGTCCGGTCCTTCGCCCAGGGAAACGTGTCGTCGTCGAAGAAGATCTCCTTGGCTTCGGGGAATAGCTCCAGGGCCCGTCGCACCTCGGCCACGGTGTTCGCGACGCTGCGGACCCGCCAGGGATGCCCGCTCATGGTCTGGGGCCAGAGGCAGAAGGTGCAGAGCGCCGGGCAGCCCCGCGACGTGTAGAAGGCCACGTAGGGGTGCTTGAGGTAGGGAATGTTGTACCGGCGGATGTCGAGGTCCCGCTTGTACACGTCCACCGCGAAGGGGAGGGCATCAAGGTCCTCGATCGGCGGGCGATCCGGATTGTGGACGATCCGGCCATTCGCCCGGAAGCTGATGCCGGCGATGTCCTCTAGCGGCTTGCCCCAGGCGAACTCGGCCACCTGGTAGTCGAACTCCCGCCGCGCGACGAAATCAATGGCCGGCGAGGCCTTCAGGCTCAGCTCCGGCTGGACGGTGACGTGCGGGCCGACGAAGGCGATCCGGATCGCCGGGTTGGCGGCCTTGATCATCTCCGCCAGCCGGACGTCGCTCTGAAAGCCCGCGCTGCTGGTGAACAGCACCAGGAACTCGTAGTCGCGAGCGATCTCGACCGTCTCCTCCGGACTGACCCCGTGCGAGGGGCCGTCCAGGAGCCGGCTCTCCTTGACCAGGCCGGCCGGGTAAGCGAGCCACACGGGATACCAGAAGGATGGGATCTCGCGCGTCGCCTGGTAGCGGGAGGCGGCCCCGCCGTCGAAGCCTTCGAATGAGGGTGGATTCAGAAACAGCGTCTTCATGCCCGTCTCCTCTCAAACCTGTAGGGTCATGCTCAAGTCGCTCGCACTCGCCGGCAGGGCCCGCCGCAGCGTGTCGCGGAGGCCCCGCGCCAGCTCCACCTGGGGCGCGTAGCCCAGCAGGCGCGCGGCCTTGCCGATGTCCGCTTGGTCGTGCCGCACGTCGCCGGGCAGCGGCGGCGCGTACCGCGGCGGGCGGGTCACGTTCAGCACCCGTTGCATCACCGCGTACAGCTCGTTGACCGACGTGCGCTGGCCGGTCCCGATGTTGATGACTTGGCCGGCGAGCCCCGGCCGCTCGCAGGCAGCCAGGGTCGCGGCGACGCAGTCGGCGACGTGCAGGAAGTCCCGCGTCTGCTCCCCGTCCCCGTAGATCGTCGGCGCGGTGCCGCTCGACAGGGCGGCCGCGAACTTCGGGATGACCGCGGCATAGGCCGAATCCGCGCGTTGCCGGGGCCCGTAGACGTTAAAATAGCGGAGCGCCACCGTCTGCAGCCCGTAGAGGGACGCGAACAGCCGGCAATACTGCTCGCCCGCCAGCTTGCTCGCCGCATAGGGCGAGGAGTCGGCGTCGGGCGTCAGGTCCTCGGAGCGGGGAACGACGGGGCTGGTGCCGTAGACGGCCGAGGAGGAGGCCAGGACGAACCGCGCGACCCTCGCGTCGCGGGCGGCCAGCAACAGGTTGAGCGTCCCGGTCACGTTCACCTCGTGGGTTTCCATCGGATCTTCCACCGAGCGCGGCACCTCGTGCAGCGCGGCGAGGTGGATCACGACTTCCACGCCCGCCACCGCGTCCCGGCACAGCTTGGCGTCCCGCACGTCGCCTTCGATGACCTCCACCCGGTCCGCCACCGCCGCGAGGTGCGCCCGCTGCCCCGAGATGAAGTTGTCCAGGACGCGGACGCGGTACCCGCGGCGCAGGAGCCCCTCGACCATGTGCGAGCCGATGAACCCCGCTCCGCCCGTCACTAGGGACCTGATCATGTCCGCGTCCCTCCGCTCCACGTCCTGGGCCTACAGGTCGCTGAACGCGAGCCGCTGCGCCCCTGAGGCCGCAAAGGCCTCGCGCACCGCCGGGCTCACCAACGCCTCGAGCTCCAGCCGGTGTCGGTAGTCCGGCTGATACCGGTCCAGCTCAGGGCAGCGGCCCGTCGCCGGATGGCAATAAATCTCCGTCACCCCGTCCGGGGCCTCCCGGATAAACCGCGACACTAGATGCGGGCTCAAGCGCCCGCTGTCGTGCAGCCCGAGGACGTAATCGTTGAAGCGCAGGCCGGCGCGCGCCAGGCGGCGCCGGAGCAGCCACGTCCAGGGCGCGAGGGCCAGCATGTGCAGAAGCCGCCCACCCAGCCCGCTGCCTGCGGCCCGCCAGGACGCGAGGGGCGGCTCATAGGGCAGGCGCACGGCCTTGAGGCCGTAGGCCTTGCCCACCGTGAGGAGCAGCTGCATGACCGTCGGGTGCAGGTGCATGTGATTGTGCGCGTTCACGTGGTCCAGGTCGAGCCCGGTCCTCCGGAAGGCCTCGAACTGCGCCCGGATCTCCGCCTCCAACTGCCGCCGCACGCCGGGCCGGACAAAGAACCGCACGCCGGCGGCCGCCAACCGCGTCGAGAACTCCCCCGACTGCGCATCCACCAGATCCGGTACCGCCTCCGGGGGCAGCACCGGCCGGCCCTCGACGAGTACCAGATGGAGCCCGACCTTCAGCGTCGGCAACCGCTTCGCCCGCTCAACTGCGTCCTCAGCGGCTGGCGCACCGACCATCAGGCTCGCAGCCGTCAGGATGCCCCGCCGGTGCGCCTCCTCGATCGCTTCGTTTACCGGTCGGGCAAGGCCGAAGTCGTCACCGGTGACGATGATTCGTCGCACGCCGCCCGCTCCTGCGGCACTAGCCGTCCGTCCCGCCTCAGCCAGAATGAGGAACCCCGCCACACCACCGTCCGCTGCGTAAAGGCCAGCACCCACGAACCCATCGCCGCCAGGTCCCGCACCGGCAGCCAGGCGAGGCACCGGACGCCCTCCCGATCCGCTAGCCCCCAGCGCAGCATCGCCGCGGCGGTCGCCAGCCGGATCGCCACCGCCCCCGCCAGGACCGCCAGCCCCACCGGGTCGCCCAGCCGCAGCAGCGCGAAGAGCGCCGCGAAGGGGACTGACCGGATCAGCACGGTGCCGAAGAACCCTTCGGGCTGGACGACGCGCGTGTTCTGGTCCCAATAGACCTGATGGTGCCACCACTCGGCGGGGGACTTGAGGTCCATGGTCGTGTCCACGATAACCGGCACGACCGCCATCCGCTTTCCGGTCGCCGCGATCCGACGGCCCAATTCGTAGTCCTCGACCAGGAAGTCCGCCAGGGCCTCGACCCCGCCGATCTCGGCCAGCGTGGCGCGTCGGAAGGCGACGGAGGCGCCGACGCAAAACCGCGCCGCGCCCGTCGTCCAGGCAAAGACCAGGCTGGGCACCATGTCGGCGTTAAAGGTCAGCAGTTCCAGCTTCTCGCCCCAGCGGTCCGCACCGACCGCCTTGTAGAACGTGCAGACGTACCCGACGGTCGGATCCGCAAGCGGCGCGACGATGGTCTTGAGGTAGTCTGGGGGCACGCGCACGTCGTTGTCGGAGATGATCAGGATCTCGTGGCGGGCGTGGGCCAGGCCACCGAGCAGGTTGTTGATCTTCCCGTTCTGGCCGACGACGCGGTTCTCGACCGCGACCGTGACCCGATCGGATCCGAACTCCTCCTGGATCTCGCGCAACAACGGAATGGCCGGATCGTTGGGCCGCTGCACCGAGAAGACGACCTGGAATGCAGGGTAGTCTTGCCGGCAGGCGCTGCGCAGGTTTTCCCCGAGGTCCTTCTCCAGGCCATGGACCGGCTTGAGGATGGTGACTGCCGGCCAGCCCCCAGCAGGCTCGGCAGGAGTCTCCCGGCGGGCGCCCCGGAAGTAGCGCACGACGGCCACCAGGGCAAGGACGGCATAGACCGAGCCACCGATGATCGGGACGGCGCAGAGCCCCTGCAGCGCGACGAGCAAGTCCATCGTAAGTAAAGCACCCCCGGCCGGCGTCCTCGAATGGCGCACCGATCCGTGCGAACCTGGCCACTCCCCTATCAAGCTGCATGCCTCCAATGGGGGGTGAGGAGAAAACTTCTTTGCACACGATTTCAGCCTGTTAGGAAAAGGCAGCCAAAGAAGAGATGCTGGACATGGGGCTCAGTCAAAGGATTTAAACCGGCCGTCAAGGATTTTGAACGACTAGATCAGTCGGATTTAGGGATGTCGCCGGTCAGCCCAAGGGTCTTCAGCTTGTATTGCAGCAGGCTGCGGCTGATCCCGAGCAGCTCCGCGGCCTTGGCCTGCACGCCGTGGCTGCGCGCCAGAGCCCGTCCAATCAACTGCCGCTCAATCGCCTTGAGCGTCTGATCCAGCGGGACGTTGGCCGGCAGGAGCCGGGCCAGGGCCGCGCTCCAGTCCGCACCGACCGAGAGCTCCACCGGGAGGTCGTCCGGCTGGATCTCGTCCCCGGTGGCCATCAGCGCGGCGTGTGCCAGCACGTTGTGCAGTTCCCGGACGTTGCCCGGCCAGTGGTAGCGGACGAGCAGGCACTTCGCGGCCTCGGAGAGGCGCCGGCCGCGCACGCCGCCCTCCCGCACAAGCTGGGTGAGGTAGGCCTCCGCCAGCAGAGGAATGTCCTCGGCCCGGTCCCGCAGGGGCGGCACGTCAATCCGGACCACGTTCAGCCGGAAGAACAGGTCCTCGCGGAATCGCCCTGCCTGGACGTCCGCCTTGAGGTCTCGGTTCGTCGCGGCCAGGATGCGGACGTCCGCCTCGACCACCTTCTCTCCGCCCACCCGCCGAATCTCCCGGTTGTCCAGGACGCGGAGGAGCTTGGCTTGGAGGGGGAGCTGAAGCTCGCCGATCTCGTCGAGGAACAACGTCCCCCCGTGCGCCTGCTCGAAGAGCCCGCGGTGCCGCGCACTCGCCCCGGTGAAGGCGCCGCGCTCATGTCCGAACAGCTCGCTTTCCGCCAGGCTGTCGGTGAGCGCCCCGCAGTTCACCGCGAGAAACGGCCGGCCGCACCGCGGCCCGTTGAAATGGATCGCGCGGGCGACCAGCTCCTTCCCGCAGCCGCTCTCGCCGGCGATGAGCACGGTGGTCCAGGCGCCGATGACCCGCTTGATCTTCTCAAGCACCGCCTGCATCGCAGGGCTCGTCCCGATCAGCCGATCGAAGTGATACTGGTGGGCCAGCGACTGCGAGAGCCGGATGTTCTCCCGCACGAGCGTCGTGCGCTCCAGCGCCCGGGCCACGGCGCGGAGGAGGTCCGCGTTGCTGAAGGGCTTTTGAATGAAGTCGTAGGCGCCCAGCCGCATCGCCTCGACCGCCCGCTCCACAGTCCCGTAGGCAGTCATCACGATCGTCGAGACCGCCGGCGCGCAGTCCCGGACCTTGGTGAGCAGCGCCATTCCGTCCATCTCCGCCATTCGCAGGTCGGTCAGGAGCAGGTCCACGGGCTCCTGCCGGAGGAGGGCCAGGGCGTCCGCGGCCTTGTCGCAGGTGAGCACGTCGTAGCCCTCGCTCTTGAACAGCTCCTCCAGCACCCAGAGATAGTTTTTCTCGTCGTCCACGACCAGGATCGTCGCCATGGCGTCAACCTCGCCGCTCCATCGCGCCCGCCGGCGACCGGATGGCCGCCGCCCGCGCCGCGCCGGGCAGGGTGATCGTGATGCAGGTCCCCCGGCCGAGCGCGCTGACCACCTCCAGACGCCCGCCGTGCTCGGCGATGATGCGGCGGGCCAGCGAGAAGCCCAGCCCGACCCCGCCGGCGCGCTTGGTGAAGAACGGATCGCCCAGCCGCTGCAGGTCCTCGGGCGAGAGCCCGACCCCAGTATCCGTGACGGACAGGCGCACGCCGCCCGTCTCGCAGTCCGGCTGGGCTTCGAGACCGACGGTGCCGCCATTGGGCATGGCCTGGAGGGCGTTGCTGACCAGGTTCGTGAGGGCCTGGTACAGCAGCTCGCGGTCGCCCATGACCGACAGAGGTTCCGCGGGGACTGTCATCCGGACCTCGTAGGCGCCGGCGAACGACCGCACGGTTGCCGACTGCGTGACCGTGCGGAGGAGCGCCTGCACGTTGACAGGTGCGGACTGGAGCCGGAGCGGGGCCCCGAGCCGCAGGACGCTCTCGACGGCCCGATTGAGGCGCCCCGCTTCCTCCAGGAGCACCGTGAGGTGGCGCTGCAGGGAGGGATCCGTGACGCGCGAGGCCAGGATCTCGGTCGCCCCCCGAATGATGCCCAGGGGAGTCCGCACCTCGTGAGCCACCTGCGCCGCCAGCTCGCCGAGCGCGGCCATCTGGCTGATGCGCTGGAGGCGCTCCTCCATCTGGGTGAGCTGGGCGAGCCGCTCGGTCAGTTCGGCCTGGACCCGCTGGAGCTCCGCGTTGGCCTCGGCCAGCGCCGCAACCATCGTCTGGTAGCGGCTCAGTTGCTCGCGCTCGTCCTTGGCGAAGACATAGGCGAGGATTCCCGCCATCGTAAAGTACACCATGGCCGCCACCGCGTCCTGGAACTCCTTGACGCGCGTGATGTGCGCCGTCAGTTGCTCACCCGTGAGGATGAACCCGATCATCGCCACGTTGGCACCGCCGACGACCAGCGCGACGTCCCGACCGGGCAGCTTGGTCGCCGCCGAGACGATCGGCAGCAGGTAGACCAGCTCGTAGATGCTCCCGCTGCCCTCGGTCGCCGCCACGAGCACCGAGGCCAGCGCAAGCTGCAGGAAGATGTTGGCGCGAAAGGCCAGCAGCCGGCGGGCGGCGTACTCGTCCTCGACCGGGAGCAGCGGGTAGACGACCTCCAGGCCCTGCAGCAGGATGAGGCCGAGGAAGGAGAGATAGGCGGCTGGGGTCGCCGGGCGCGTCGCGCTGCCGAGGAAAAACAGCAGGGCGCCGAGCAGCCCCAGCGTGCCCGCCTTGAGGATTCCGGAAAGATAGGCCGACCGCAGCCTGGTGGACATCAACGCCCCTCGAGGATCAGACTCGTTTTTGCGCCTTTTTCGCCGCCGCGTCAACTCCCCGCGCGAACCAGGCCTGACGCCGGCCC
Organism: uncultured Nitrospira sp.; assembly: GCA_964616355.1. Classification (GTDB taxonomy): domain Bacteria; phylum Nitrospirota; class Nitrospiria; order Nitrospirales; family Nitrospiraceae; genus CAZTUO01. Next base: position 9,596 of record CAZTUO010000002.1, on the reverse strand, counting down.
GGGGTCAGGCCGGCGGGCCGGGCTCCGCCTCGTCCCGGTGCAGCACCTGATAGAGCACGGGGAGCACCACGAGGATCAGCACGGCGGACGTCAACATGCCGCCGACAACGACCCGGGCGAGCGGCCGCTGGGCCTGGGAGCCGATCCCGGTCGCGACCGCCGCGGGCAGCAACCCGATGGCCGCCGCGAGGGTCGCCATTAGGATCGGCCGGAGCTGGGCGTCGGCGCCCCGGATGACGGCGTCCCGCAGCGGCATGCCGGACAGCCGGAAGTCGCTGATCCGCGAGATCAGCAGCACCCCGCCGAGGATCGCCACCCCGAGCGTGGAGATGACCCCGACCGCCGCCGAGATGCTGAAGGGCGTCCCCGTCGCCACGAGCGAGAGCACGCCGCCGATCAGGGCGAAGGGGACCGTCACCAGCACCAGGAGCGCGTTCCGCAACGATCCGAACGCCGTGTAGAGCAGAAACAGGATCAGCACGAGGCTCAGCGGGACGACCACCGCCAGGCGGCGCTGCTCGGCCTTGAGCTGTTCGTACTGCCCCGCCCACTCGAGCCGGTAGCGCTCCGGGAGCTGCACCGCCCGGGCGATCCGCGCCTGCGCTTCCTCGACCGTGCTGGCCAGGTCGCGGTTGCGGACGCTGAACTTGATCGGGATGTAGCGCTCGTTGTTCTCCCGGTAGATGATGAAGGGACCGGTCTGGGTCGAGATCGAGGCGATCTGCTTGAGCGGGATCCGCGCCCCTCCTGGCGTATTGACCTGGATGTTGCCGATGGTCTCGAGGTCCTGCCGGTACTCCGGGAGGAACCGGACGACCAGATCGAAGTACCGTTCGCCCTCATAGACCTTCGTGACGGCCTGCCCGCCGATCGCCGCCTGGATGACCGCGTTCACGTCCGAGACCCGGAGCCCGTAGCGCGCGCTGGCCTGGCGGTCCACCTCGATCACCAGATTCGGTTGGCCCATCAGGCGGAAGAGGCCCAGGTCCCTGACGCCCGGCACCTGCCGCATCACCCGCTCGATCTCGACGGCCTTCGCCTCCATCACCCGTAGATCGGTCCCGAACAGCTTGATCGAGTTCTCGCCCTTGACGCCGGACATCGCCTCCTCGACGTTGTCCTGGATGACCTGCGAGAAGTTGAACGTGAGACCGGGGATCATGGCCAGCTTCGCCTCGAGCTCCTCGATCAGTGCCGCCTTGGTAAAGCCCGGACGCCATAGCTTCTGCGGCTTGAGGTTCACGAGGAACTCCGCGTTGAAGAAGCTGGTCGGATCGGTGCCGTCGTCGGGCCGGCCAAGCTGCGAAGCGACGGCGGTGACCTCCGGCGCCTGCCGGAAGATGCCCCGGATCTCGCTCGCCACCCGCGCGGCCTGCTCGAAGGAGATGTCCACCGGCATCGTCGCGCGCACCCAGAGGTTCCCCTCCTCAAGCGCGGGCATGAACTCGCCGCCGAGGAACTGGAGCGCGAGCAGCGCGAGCGCCAGCAGCGCAAGCGCGGTGCCGACGACCACCCGGCGGCGGGCGAGCGCCCAGCGCAGCACGGCCCCGTAGGCCCGCCGGATGAGCCGCACCACCGCCGTGTCCTCCTCGCGCAGCGGCCCCGTCAGCAGCAGCGAGCAGAGGACCGGCGCGAGCGTCACGGCCATGAGCAGCGCCCCCAGGAGGGCGAAGCCGTAGGTGACGGACATCGGCGCGAAGATCTTGCCGGGCACCCCGGACATGGTGAAGAGCGGGATGAAGGCGACGACGATGATGGCCGTGGAGAAAACGATCGGGCGCCCCACCTGCCGCGACGCCCGGACGATCTGGTGGTGGTGCGTCAGGCCCGGGCTGAGCGGGTGGGCGAGGTTGGCGAAGATGCTCTCGACCATGATCAGCGTCGCGTCCACGATGATCCCGAAGTCGATGGCGCCGAGCGAGATCAGGTTGGCGGACTGGCCGATGAGCACCATCATCGAGAAGGTAAACAGCAGGGAGAGCGGGATCGTCAGCGCCACGATCAGCGAGGCCCGGAGGTTGCCCAGAAACACGAAGAGGATCACGAAGACCAGCACGACCCCGCTGATGAGGATGTCGGTGACCGTCTCCACCGTCGTGTGGATCAGGACCGTCCGGTCGTAGAACGTCTGGATCTGCACACCCTTGGGGAGCTTCCAGCCGTTCAGCTCGCCGACCTTGTCCCTGACCCGCTCCAGCACGGGCAGCGCCTTGACGCCACGCTGGAGCAGGACGACGCCCTCCACCACGTCGTCCCGCTCGTCAATCCCCACTTTCCCGAGCCGGACGCGGTGGCCGACGCTGACCCGGCCAAGGTTCCGGACGAAGATCGGGGTGCCCCCCTTCTCGGCCACGACGACGTTCTCGAGATCGTCAAGGTCCTTGATGAGCCCCACTCCCCGGATGTTGTAGTTCTGCGCGCCGATCGAGAGGTAGTTGCCGCCGACGTTGGCGTTGCTCTTGGTAAACGCGTCCATCAGCTCGGAGAGGCTGACCCCATAGCTGACCAGCGCGCCGGGGTCCACGTCGACGTGGTACTCCTTGGTGGTGCCCCCGAAGGCCGTCACGTCAATGACGCCGGGCACCCGCTTGAACTCGCGCCGCAGGTCCCAGTCCTGGATGGTCTTGAGGTCGGTGAGCGAGACCCCGTCCCCCCGGAGCTCGTACCGGTAGATTTCGGCGATCGCCCACCAGGGGGAGAGGGTCGGCTGGACCCCGGTGGGGAGCGAGACCATGGCGAGCCGGTTCAGGACCTCCTGCCGGTCCACGTAGTAGTTGGTGTCGAAGTCGAAGTAGACCTTGATGTCACTGAGCCCGAAGATGGAGAGGGACCGCATCGCGGTGAGGCCCGGCGTCCCGTTCAGCGCCACCTCGATTGGGATGGTGATCTGGCGCTCGATCTCCTCGGCCGACCACCCGGGGTTCTGGGTGATCAGCTCGACCACCGGGGGCGACGGATCGGGGTAGGCGACGATGTCCAGGAGCCGGAAGGCATACAGGCCGCCGAACAGCAACGCGACGCCGACGGCGCACACGAGCACACGTTGCTGGAGCGCCGCTTCGACCAGCCTCGCGATCATGGCCGCCGAGGGGCGGGGGCGCGGCGGCGGGCCGCCTGGGACCTCGCGGGCCTCATCCCCTCGCGTCCTGCCCCTTGATCAGGACCGCCCCCTTCGTGACGATGCGCTCGCCCGCATTGAGGCCCTCGATGACCCGCACGCGGTCCCCTGTGGCGGTCGCCACCTTGACCTCGCGTCGGGTGAACTTGCCCGGTCCCTCGACGACGTAGACGAACTGCTTGCCGTCCGCCTCCAGCACCGCCTCCTTCGGGACGGCGAGGAAGGGCGCCGCCTCGGCCACCTGGACGTGCAGGCGCGCGAACATCTCGGGCTTGAGCTTCCCGTTCTCGTTGTCCACCCAGGCCCGGACCTTGATGGTCCGAGTCAGCGGATCCACCACGTCACCGATCGCCGCGATCACCGCGGGGAAGTTCGCACCCGGATAGGCCTCCACCGTCACGTGCGCGACCTGGCCGACCTTCACGAGCGCGAGGTCCCGCTCGTAGACGTCCGCAACCACCTGCAGGCGGTCCAGGTCCGCCACGGTGAACAGCACCTGCGTCGGATCGCCACCCACGGACTGGCCGGGAGTGACGAGCCGCTCCACGACCGTCCCGGTCAGCGGACTCTTCATCTCGAACCGAGAGGTGATCTTCTGCTCGGCGAGCGGCTTCTCCAGCTCCGTCGCCGGCACCCGGAGTGACAGCAGCCGCTCTTTCGCGCGCCGGAACTCCGCCCGGGCCTTCACGAGGTCGTTCTCGGCCTGCTTGAGATCCTTCTGCGGCAGCGCCTTGGTCTCGAACAGGTCCTTGGCCAGCTCATAGGCGCGGGTCGCGTACTCCAGCTCGGAGGCTTCCTTCACAAAGTCCGAATAGGCGGCGGTGATGTCCGGGCTGTCGATCACGACCAGGACATCACCGGTCTTGACGCGATCACCGAGCTTGGCCCGGACCTCGAGCACCCGGCCCTGGACCGGCGAGGAGATCTTGGAATACCGGTCTTCCCCGTAGGCGACCTTGCCCGCGAGCGTGAGCACCGGCGTCACGGGGCTGTAGTCCACGACGGCCGTCTCGATCCGGCTCAGGAGATCTCCCGGGGGCGCCGGCGCGGATCCGGGTGCCGGCGCGGCGTTGGACGCGGCGGGCTCGTGGTCCCGCCCGCAGGCGGCCAGCGCGACGAGGCAGGCGAGCAGGGTGATGGTGATCCGGGGTGTCACGACGTGATCTCTTTGCCGACCGCGTTTTCCAACTGGAACAGGTTGTGCTGGTACTGGAACAGCGCCTCGATGTAGTTCTGCTGGATAGCCCGCGAGGTCCGGGCGGCGTCGAGCAGGTCCAGGATCGTCGCGCCGCCACGCTCGTAGGCCCGCTCGACAATCGTGAGCGTCGCCCGGGCGTCGTCGAGGATCCCGGCCAGGTAGGCTTCCACGAGGCGCCGGCTCTGGACGAGGGTCCGGTAGGCGATGTCCACCTGGTTCTCCACCTGCACGAGCATCTTCTGAAGGTCGGCTTCGGCCACTTGGTAGGAGACCTCCGCCTGCGCGATCCCGCCCTGGTTCCGGTTGAAGAGCGGCAGCGGCACGCCCAAACCTAACATGACCTGTTGCTGGTTGTCCGGCCCGCGCGGACCCTGGACCGCGTACCCGGCACCGATCGTGACGTCCGGGAACCGATAGGCCTTGGCGAGCCGTAGGTCCGCCGCCCGCTGGTCCTTGGTCAGCCGCTTGTACCGGATGTCCGGCCGAGCCTCCAGGGCGACCTGGCGAAGGGTCGCGATGTCGGGTTCGACCCGGCGGTAGTCCAGCTCCGTGGTGAGCTCGAGCGCCTGGTCCGGTGACAGCCGCAGCAGGATGCGGAGATCGGCCCGGGCAGCGTCCGCCTCCTGGGTCGCCTGGATCACCTGCGACTGGAAATCCACGACCTGCAACCGGATCCGGATCAAGTCCACCTCGGCGATGAATCCCTTCTTGAACCGGATCGTGTTGACCTCGAGGATCCGGGCGAACCGATCGCGATTCTCTTCCGCCAGGGCGAGCCGGCGCTGGGCGAGTTGCACCCGGTAGTAGGTGTCTTTCAGCGTGAACGCGAGCTGCCGGATCGCGTCCTCGAAGCCGGCTTCGGCCGATCGCGTGCCCAGTTCGGCGCTCTCGATCCGGTAGCCCCGCTTGCCCGCCATCTCGAAGAGCTGCTGGATCTACGGGAACACCTGCCCGCTCCGGGCCATCGTCTGGCCCTGCGTGTAGGCGCTCAGGGTCCCCACCCAGAAGGTCGGGTTCGGGAACAGATGGGCGGTGATCTCTTGCCCCTTGGCGTAGTCAATGCCGAACTTGGCGATGACGAGGTCGAGGTTCTGCTTGAAGAACAGGGCCAGGGCCTCGTTGAGGCTCAAGCGCAGCACCGGGGACGCAGGCGGGGGCGCCGTCATCGCGCCTGCCTGGGCAGACTGGGCCGCAGGCGCCGTCGCAGAAAGGGCGGGCGAGAGCAGGACCAGGCCCACCCAGAGAGCCACCCCCAGCCGGGCGCGCGACCCGCGAGCTCGCTCCCTACACATGCCGATGACCCCATCGCCGTGGTTGCCAGACCGAGGTTTCGCCATAGCCGTCGCCCTCACCGTCGCCCGAGCTGCCCTCCTGCATGCGGTCTATTCTACAGATTTCCCTCAGGGATTGGGACTAGGAAATTTGCCGGCCCGGCTCAATGCAGCTTCAGCGCCGTCCAGGCCCGGTCGTAGAGCCGGATCGCCTCCCCGACGTCCGTCATCCACTCGAGCCGGGCGGTGTCTGCCTCCGCCGGATAGACGGCCGGATTTTCCCGCACGTCCGGCCGCACCAGGGGGAACGCGTCGCGATTAGCGGAGGCGAACAGCAGGCGCTCGGTCGTGCGGGCAGCCACTCTGCGATCGAGCAGGTGATTGATGAAGCGCATCGCGAGGTCCCGGTTCCGCGAGGTCTTGAGCACTACGAGGCAGTCCGCCCAGATCGTCGTCCCCTCCTGCGGGAGGGCGTACCGGATGGACGGCCGCTCGGCCATGGCCCGGGCCACCGCGCCGCCCCAACCGTGGGCGAGGACGACCTCGCCGGAGGCCAGCAACTGATCGTAGTTCTCGCTCGTGTAGGTCTTGACCAGCGGTTTCTGCTCGAGCAGCTTGCGGCTGGCCTGCGCGATCGCCACCGGGTTCCGGCTGTTCTGCGAGTACCCGAGGACGTGGAGGGCCACCCCCAACACCTCCCGTTGGTCGTTGAGCATGCTGATCCGGCCCTTGTAGCGGGGATCCCAGAGCGCCGTCCAGCTCTCCGGCGGCCGCTTGACCACGCGGGCATCATACCCGATTCCGACCGTGCCCCATAGATAGGGCACGGAATACCGGTGCTCGGGGTCGAAGGGGAGGGTCTGCAGGCGGTCCACCAGCCGGGTCGCGTTCGGAATCCTCGCCGGATCCAGCTCGGCGAGGAGGCCCAGCTTGATCAGGATAGAGACCATGAAGTCCGAGGGCACCGCGACGTCGTAGCCGGACGCCCCGCTCTGGAGCTTGGCGAGCAGCTCCTCGTTGCTGCCGAAGGTGTCCGCCACGACCCTGGCGCCGGTCGCTCGCTCGAATTCGTCGAGCGCCGCCTGGTCCACGTAGTCGGACCAGGTAAAGTAATACAGCGTCGGCCGGGCTCCCGCCCCTGGCTCGGCCCCCTCCTCGGCCGGCTGGCAGGCCATGGACATGCCCAAGGCCAATAGCAAAATGCACAGATAGGCAAGCCGGCGTTTCGGGCTCCGCATCGCGCTCACGTTTGGATGCCGCCTTTTTACGTTGGTAGAGGGTCCCTTCGTTGCAGGGCGAGCGACAACGCGACGAGCGTCATGGACACGAGCGCCAGGACCGCCGAGAGCGCGTTGATGACCGGGGACACGCCCGTCTTGACCATCGAATAGACCTTGAGCGGCAACGTGGTCGCGCCGGGGCCCGCCGTAAAGAAGGACACGATGAAGTCGTCCAGCGAGAGCGTGAACGCGAGGAGCGCTGCCCCGAGGATCGCGGTCCTGAGCAGCGGCAGCGTGACGCGTCGGAAGGCCTGCCAGGAGGTCGCCCCCAGGTCCCGCGCGGCCTCGACCAGCGCGGGGCTGAGCCGGCGCAGCCGCGCCCGCACGATCAGCACAACGAGCGGGAGGTTCAGCGCCGCGTGGCCGATGGCGATCGTCGCCAGGCTCAGCGGCACCTGCACCAGCACGAAGAACAGCATGAGCGCGATCCCCATCATCACCTCCGGAATGACGAGCGGGAGCGCGAGCGCCCCCTCTGCCCACCGCCGCCCGGGCGGCGCGAGCCCCTCGAGCCCGACCGCTGCCGCGACACCCAGCAGCGTGGCGACCGCCGTGGAGGCCGCTCCCACCAGGAGGCTGTTGCGCAGGGCCGCCCACAGTGCCTCGTCCCCGAGGAGCAGCCAGTACCAGCGGAGCGTGAAGCCTTCCCACGTGGCCGCCAGCCGCGAGTCGTTGAACGAGAACAGGATCAGGACCGCGATCGGCGCGTAGAGGAAAGCCAGCTCCGCCAGGCCGATGCCCAAGAGCCACCGCCGCCGGCCGCGCATCGTCGTCCTCCCGGTCACGCCCGGCCACCCTCACCAGGACGGGGCGGCCCTGCCGTCCGCCCGCTCCAACCGGAAATACACCGCCAGGGGCAGGACGACCAGGCTCATCAGCCCAAACGAGAAGGCCGAGCCCAGCGGCCAGTCCCGGACCACGAGATACTCGTGCTGGATCAGGGTGCCAGCCATCATCGTCCGGCCTCCCCCGAGGAGGTCCGGCGTGAGAAAGGCGCCGAGCGAGGGAATGAACACGAGCAGGCAGCCCGCGATCACCCCGGGCCTGGCCAGCGGCACGACGACCCGCCAGAAGACCGCCCATCCCGAGGCGTAGAGATCCCAGGCCGCCTCGATCAGCGAGATGTCCAGGCGCACGAGCGTCGCGTAGAGCGGCAGGACCATGAAGGGCAGGTACCCGTAGACCAGCCCGAGCAGCACCGCGCCATCGGTGTAGAGCAGCTCGACCGGGCCGGCGGCGAGCCCCCAGGAGACCAGGAGCGTGTTCACCAAGCCTTCGGACCGGAGGATGAACATCCAGGCGTAGGTCCGGACCAGGAAATTGGTCCAGAACGGCAGCAGGACCAGGACCAGCCAGAGTCCCTGCCGCGCGGGCGGCACGCGGGCCATGTAAGAAGCCAGGGGAAACCCGAGCACTAGGCACAGAGCGGTGGTGGCCCCCGCGAGCCACAGCGAGCGCCCGTACACCCGGAGATAGAGCGGATCGGCGACCAGCGCGTAGTTGGCGAGGCTGAAGGTCCACTCCACCCCGCCGTAGAGCCCGCGCGAGGCGAAGCTGATGGCCAGGACGAGCAGCAGCGGCACAAAGAAGAACAGGATGAGCCAGACCGCCGCCGGCGCCAGGAGCCAGCGCGCCGGACGGCCCGCAGGGCCGGGATCAGGAGCCGACACGGACGACGCTCGTGGGGTCACTCTGTGAGGACGACTCCTTCCTCCGCGTTCCACCGGACTAAGACCGCTTCGCCGACCTCGAACCGCTTGCGGTCAGCCCCCGCGTTGGGCACCCTGGCGATCCAGGAGAGCCCGCCGGCGAGGCTGAGGCGGTACTGCATCTCGCCGCCGTTGTAGATCACCTTATGGACGCGGGCGGGGACGGCGTTGTCGAACCCCTCGACGCTGTGCTCCCGCGAGAGGTGGAGCCGCTCCGGCCGGAGCACGAGCGTGACCCGGGCACCCGCTCCGAGCATCCCGGGACAGCGTGCCCGGATCGGCGGAAGCGTCGGGGCGTCCACCACCGAGAGGGTGCAGCGGACGCCGTCCACCGCTTCGATGCGGCCGGCCAGGCAATTGGAGAGGCCGATGAACTGCGCGACGAAGGCCGTGGCGGGCGCCTCGTAGATCTCCCGAGGGCTCCCGACCTGCAGGACGCGTCCGGCGTGCATCACCGCCACGCGGTCGGACATGGTCAGGGCCTCCTCTTGGTGATGCGTGACGCAGATGAAGGTGATCCCGACGTGCTCCTGGATCGTCTTCAGTTCCACTTGCATGTCCTGCCGGAGCTGCTGGTCCAGCGCCCCCAAGGGCTCGTCCAGGAGCAGGACGGCGGGCCGGTTCACAAGCGCGCGCGCCAGCGCGACGCGCTGCTGCTCCCCGCCCGAGAGCTGCCAGGGATACCGCTCGCGGAGCGAGTCCAGTTGGACCATCTCCAGCGCGGCACGGACCCGGACGTCGATCTCCCAGCGCGGCACGCGGCGCACCTCGAGCCCGAAGGCGACATTTCGCTGGACGGTCAGGTGGGGAAAGAGCGCGTAGTGCTGGAAGACCAGGTTGACGGGCCTGCGGTTGGGCGGGACGTCCCGCATGGAGCGTCCCTCGATCAGGATCTCTCCCCGGTCGGGGCGCTCGAAGCCGGCCAGCAGCCGAAGCAGCGTCGTCTTGCCGGAGCCGCTGGGCCCGAGAATGGAGAAGAACTCTCCCCGGCGGACCTCCAGGGACACCCCGTCCACGGCG
>CAZTUO010000001.1:23101-49860 GCA_964616355.1 uncultured Nitrospira sp. | reverse complement strand
GAAACGCGCGCGAGCGCGTCTGTGTGCGAGCGAGCGAGTCGCAGCGTCAGGGCGTGAGGCCAATCCGTGACAGGCAGTGCGTCGAGCACGGCGACGGACGCTGGACTCCCCGCCCCCGAACGGCCCGGGTGGCAATCCGCGATGGCAGGCCGGACGCGGCGGCATCGGGGGAAAACGCTGATCGTGAGTGCGACGCGCGATCAAGCGAGCGGGAAGGCTCAGAAGCCGAGCTGAGCACACGTCGCCCTGTGCGAGTGCGAGACGGGTAACGGCTCGATCGCGCAGAGGCTGCACCCAGCGCGCAGCGTCACGGACGCGGTGACGCCAGGCGCGGGAGTAAGGAGACCCAGCACCCTCCGGGCAGGAGGGCACTCGTAGAGCGGGGACCGCTCTCGAGTGGGGTCGTAGCTATTCACGTACCCCCATCGCGCGCAATTGTCCTGTGCGCGGCGATCGCGAGCCGGCGCGAGGGATCGGTCAGGGCGAAATCATGGGAGCGGACTGGAAACGCGAGCTGGCGGCGCTGCTGCGCGTCCACGGCCGCATCTCGCATGATCGCGCGCGGGTCTTGAGTACCGCGACACTGGAAAAGCGGAGCGACGTGCTGTACGCCGCCTTCAAGCAGCTTCGCGAGCTCGGGTACAAGCTGCCGAGCGTGCGGAGCCTCGGCGGCCGGCATGTCCGCGCGCTCTGCGAGGCCTGGCGCGAACGGAACCTGAGTAGATCAGAATATCAGAATCGGCTGAGTGTGCTCCGCACCTTCGCGGGGTGGATCGGCAAGCCCGGCCTCGTCGACCAGATCGCACGGGACTACCGGACCGAGACCCGGCGCACGTACGCCGCGCGTGTGGACAAGAGCTGGTCGGCGCGGGGGATCGACGCGCGGGAGCGGATCGCGCAGCTGGCGGAGCGGCATCCGCGCATCGCGGCGGCGCTGAGCCTGCAACGTGAATTCGGCTTGCGCGTCCGGGAATCGCTCATGATCCGCCCGCACCTCGCGGATCGTGGATCATACGTAGATGTGAACCGCGGGACGAAAGGGGGGCGGGATCGGGTGGTGCGCATCGAGACGCCTGAGCAACGCGCCGCGCTGGACCGGGCGAAGGCGCTCACCAGCGGGGCCGAAAGCCTCGGCCAGGGGGCGCGCTACGGGATGACCTACGCCCAGGTCCGGCGCGAATACTACCACGTCCTCGAACGGGAGGGGATCACGCGGGCGCGCGGGATCACGAGCCACGGCCTGCGGCACGAATACGCATCCGAGCGATTTGAGCAGCTGACGGGCACGCCCGCGCCGGTGCGGGGTGGGGAGACGGACCAGATCAGTCGCGACCGCCTCGCGGTGGCCCGGATGACGATCGCGGAGGACCTGGGGCACTCGCGCGAGAGCGTGACCGCCGCGTACCTCGGGAGGGTGCGGTGATGGGGTGCCCGGAGTGCCAAGAGCACCAGCGCCGCGCCGCGACGCTGGAGTGGGAGGTGGCCAAGCGCGAGCGCACGATCGCAGGCCTGCGGGAGGCCGTCGCGCGCTGGAAAGCGCGGGCGCGCGGGACGGCGGCGGGGGACCCGGCGGTGGTGCGGGAGTCGCTGGATGCCCGCGGCCTCCATCGCGTGGTGTACGCCACGATGTATCCCGCCACGATGCCGGCGAGGGCGGTCTGGGAGGCGGTCTGTCAGGAGCATGGCGTGCATCAGGTCGAGCGGATCGAGACGCGCAAGGGGGTGTGGCTGGTCCACATCATCGCGTGATGTCCTCCTCCAAGGAATACCTTGATCTCAAATCCCTCGCGGCCTATGCTTCGTGCTCGATTCGGTGGCTGCGAGACCGGCTGCATGACCCGCAGCATCCGTTGCCGCACTACCGGATCGGGAAGAAGGTACTGGTGAAGCGCGAAGCCTTTGAGCACTGGATGGAACAGTATCGTGTCGACCCTCGACGCGAGGACCTCAGCCGGGTGGTCGACGAGATCGTCGCGGCAGTCCGGCCGGGATCCGGCGAGCGGTAACCTCAAAAAAGGCATGGGCGTCCGGGTGCGCGAATGGAAGGGGGCGTGGTGGGTGTTCGTCGCCCACCGCGGCCAGCGGAAGGCCAAGCGGATCGGGGTGGGCGCGGCGGGGAAGCAGGCCGCGCACCGCGCGGCGCAACAGATCGCCGCGCGGCTGGCCCTGGGGCAGGGCGCCTTTCCGGCCGAGCCGGCCAGCCCGACGCTGGCGGAGTACGCGACGGCCTGGCTGGAGCATATCCGCCAGGTCCGCAAGCCCAACACGGCGCGGGATTACGCCAAGCGCCTGGGGCAGTGGATTCTCCCGGCCCTGGGCGCGCTCCCCTTGCGATCGATCACGCGGGACAAGGTCCGGGCGTTCGTCACGGAGCAACTGACCCGAGGCCTCGCTCCGAAGACCGTGGCGAATACGGTGCGCGTGCTGTCGAGCGTGCTCAGCCAAGCGCTTGAGGACGGCCTGGTATCGACCAACGTGGCCCTCAAGCCGGGACGCTTCCTCCCGGGGATTTCGAAGCGGCGGAAGGTGAACCCCTTGACGCGCGAGGAAGTGTCCGCGTTCTTGCGGACCATTCAGCGGCACGCCCCGCGGTATTACCCGCTGTTTCTCTGCGCGGTGCGGACGGGCTTGCGCTTGGGCGAGCTGCTCGCCCTCCAATGGGGGGACCTCGACCTGCGCAGCCGCTACCTCTTGGTGCAGCGGTCCTGGAGCCACGGGCACCTCACCACGCCCAAGAGCGGCGAGGTGCGGCGGGTCGACCTCTCGCAAGCCCTCACGCGCACGTTGAAAGACCTCTACACCGAGCGGGAACTGGAGGCCGCGGCGACCGGAGCGGCCATGTCGCCCTGGGTGTTTTGTAGCGAAACCGGCGGGCTCCTCGACCCGGACAACCTCCGCCATCGCGTGTTCTATCCCGCCCTGCGTGCGGCAGGCTTGCGCCAGATCCGCATCCATGACCTCCGCCATACCTTCGCGAGCCTGCTGCTGCAGCAAGGGGAAAGCCCGGTCTACGTCAAGGAGCAGATGGGACACTCCTCGATCCAGGTCACGGTCGACCTCTACGGGCATCTCATCCCCGGGGGGAACCGCCAGGCCGTCGACCGACTCGATGACCCCTTGGCCGAGGCCGAATCTGCAACCTCCCTGCAACCGGCCGGCGCGGCGCGGCGCGGCGGCGATGCGGAAGTGCTTGAAACATTATGGTGCGCCCGGCCCGACTCGAACGGGCGACCTGCGGGTTCGAAGCCCGACGCTCTATCCAACTGAGCTACGGGCGCACACGACTGATGACAGCCGCCAGGCTGGAACGCTTCTCAAGCCAGATCGTGTCGGCCCAGGAAGGGGGGCCTCAGTCAGCCTTCAAACAAAAGGGGCCGCTGCTCAGCTTCGGCCCCCTCGACATTGCCTGCGGAAACTCTGGTCCGCGGTGGGACTTACCAGCGATCTCTCCCCTCTCCGCCACCTCCGCTACCCCCGCCGTAGGGTCGCTTCTCCTGCGGTCGAGCCTCGTTGACCACCAGCGTGCGGCCGCCCAGCGTGGACCCGTTCAGGGCCGCGATGGCCTTTTGGGCTTCCTCGCCCGTCGCCATCTCGACGAATCCGAACCCCCGCGACTGTCCGGTGTACCGGTCGGTGATCACCTTCGCGGACTGGACCGTTCCATACTGGGAGAACAGCTCGTTGAGTTGCTGCTCGGTGGTGGAATAGGGCAGGCTGCCCACATACAATTTGGTACCCACGGCTAACCTCCTACACGGCTCTTGACATTGTCTTGGAGGAGAGGGGTGGGGAGACGGAGGTGGGACGCGAAGGCGCGTCGCGACGCAGCACCATCAGGTCACTCACACTGTCCGGCCAGCTTCCTCTCGCAAGGCAACATCGATCAGGGCCTCTCCACTCGGCTCTCCATCACTCGGCCCCGCAGCGATGAATTGCGCTCACCAGCATAGCATGGCCCCCCAGGCATTGCAATACGAGGGCCCGTCTAGAGCTTGGCGAGGATGTCCTCCGCAACCGCAGACAGCGGCCGGCCGTCCGTCGGGATGACGTCGTCCGCGGCCGCCCGGTACCTAGGCAGCCGTTCCCGCAGCACGTCCTCGATCTCCTCGATAAAGCTTTTCGCCCCGGTCAGCGACGGCCGCTGGGTATCCCCCGCGATCCGCTGGGCGATCGTGCTCACCTCGGCCGTCAGCCAGAAGAGCCGCCCGTTCGCCTTCAGCCGCTCCACGTTCTCCTGCCGCAGGATGGCGCCGCCGCCCGTGTCTATGATGAGGCCGTCCTTGGCCGCCAGATCTCGGCAGACCTGCGATTCCAGGTCGCGGAAATAGTCCCAGCCGAACCGTTTAACGATCTCGGGGATCGGCAGGGTGGTGCGCCGGACGATCTCCTCATCGGTGGACACGAGCTCCCGGCCAAGCCGCTCGGCCAAGAGTTTCCCCACGCTGCTCTTCCCGGTTCCCCGGTAGCCGATCAGGACGATGTTCATGCGAACCGGGCGTTGAGGACGGCCCGCATGACGTCCGCCGGGGCGGGCCGACCCGTCCAGAGCTCGAACTGTCCGACGGCCTGGTTCAAAAACATCTCGATCCCGGGTACCGTCTTGCAGCCGGCCGCGCGGGCCTCCCGCAACAGGCGCGTCTCGAGGGGGTTGTATACGATGTCCATGACCGCGAGGTGGGGGCGCAGCAAGGCGGCCGGCACGCAGGTTTCCTCGACCTTCGGGTACATGCCGACCGGCGTGCAGTGGAGCAGGACCTGGTGTGCCGCGATGGCCCGGCGCAGGCGGTCGTCAGAGATCGGCCCTTCTTCCACGGGGAGCGACGTGCGCGCGCGGAGGTCGGCGACCAGGCCGTGCCGCTCCCGCTCGTCAATGCCCAGGATCGTGAGGCCCGCGACGCCCCCCTCGAGGGCCAGCGCAAAGGCGATGGCACGGGCTGCCCCGCCGGACCCCAGCATCAGGACGTGCTGCCCCTTGAGCCCTACCCCCGCCTCCCTCAGGGCTCGGAGCGCCCCGGACGCGTCCGTGTTGTATCCGATGAGCTTCCCGTCCTCGACGACGATGGTGTTGACCGATCCGATGTGTCTGGCGGTCGGCTCGACCTCGTCGAGATAGGAGAGGACCGCAACCTTATGCGGAATGGTGACGCTGAAGCCCCGCAGGTTCCCCAGCGCCCGGATGCCGCGTATCGCCCCGGCGAGATCCTCCACCCGGAAGGCGAGATAGACGAAGTTCAGCCCCAGCTTCTGAAAGGCCGCATTGTGGATGGCCGGGGAGAGCGAATGCTCGACCGGGTTGCCGAGCAAGCCGCAGAGCTGGGTGTGGGTGTTGATCTCCACGGGGTCCGCGGGCGCCGCGCTGGCTGCCCTCCCTATTTCTCCTTGCCCCTGGCGCTGACCTTCTTCGCCAAGTACTGGCTGCCGTTGACCACGTAGAGCACGGTCACGGCATCGCCCTTCTTGAGGGCCTTGAAGGTCGTCCCCTCGAACTGGGTCTTGTCGTCCACGATGAAGGTGAAGCGCGCGCCGCCACCTTGCTTGACTACGGTCAACTTGTTGTAGGCGGGGTCCACCTTGAGGACGCTGCCGGTGAACTCGACGGGGCCGCCGGCCAACGCCGCCTGCAGACCAATGAGGGCCAGCCCCAGGCAGCACAAGGTCACCATCAGCAGATCCCAACACCGTGGCTTCCACTGTTCGGGTGTCATGGCTTGCTCCTCATCAGGTCATTTTTCATTGCGCGGTCATCCCGCCGTCAATCGGGAACAGACCGCCAGTGACCCATGCCGACTCGTCGGACGCCAGATAGAGGATGAGCTGCGCCACTTCCTCTGGTTTGCCTGCCCGCCCCTGCGGATAGACGGCGAGCACCTGGGCAAGCCGCTCCGGATCGCTCATGAGCGGGGCCGCCATCGGCGTGTCCACGAGCCCGGGACAGACGGCGTTGCAGCGGATGCCCTGCTTGGCGTACTCCACGGCGACGCACTTGGTCAGCGCGTTGAGGGCACCCTTGGTCGCGCTGTAGGCGGCGCTCAACGGGATGCCGACGAGCCCTGCGATCGACGACACGTTGATGATTGAGCCGCCACCCGCATTGAGCATCTCCGGAATCACCGCGCGGGTCATGCGAAACACCCCGGTGAGGTTGGTGGCGAGGAGAGCCTCCCAGGTCGCGTCGGAGGTGTCGTGGAGAGTCATCCCGAAGGCTCCGATCCCAGCATTGTTCACCAGGACGTCCAGCTTGCCAAAGGCCCGGACCGCCTGCGCGACGGCGGACCGGACATGGCTCTCGTCCGCGACGCTTCCCGCCGCTGCGAGGGCCCGCCCCCCGGTGCGCTGAATGTCTTCGGCGACCCGCTCGATCACGTCTTTCCGCCGGCCGGTGACGACGACGGCGGCGCCCTCGCGGGCGAACAGCCGCGCGACGGCCGCACCGATGCCGACGCCTCCACCCGTGATCAAGGCGACTTTTGCGTCAAGTCGCTTCACGGTCCTGGTCCCCTTCGTCGCTCCCAGCATCCTCATCAGCATCCCTATCCCAAGCCGACGCGTCCGGGAGCGGCACTGGTTCCGCGGGAACGGCCTCGCCGGCCGCGCTCTGCCGCGACCAGAGCCCCGGCTCCACCTTGCGGGCGACCGTGATAAACCCGGAGTGCGCGACCATACGATGGTCGGGCCGGACGCTCCGCCCTTGGATGTTCCAGGTCCGGAGCAACGTTTCGAAGGTCTGGATGAGCCCGAAGACCGACGCCTGCTCGAGTGCCTCGACCGTCTGCATCACCTGGGGAACCGTCGGCACATAGCTCAGGTAGATGCCCCCGGACCGCAGAGCCGTCGCGGCATGGGGCACCACTCGCCAGGGCTCGGGCAGATCCAGCACGACCCGGTCGAAGGCCCCGTCCCCGGCCTCCGGTTCGATGCCCGCCGCCGCATCCCGCCGACGCAGTGTGAGGTTGGGGGCCGGGCCGAGGTAGCGCTCGATGTTCTTGAGCGCCGTCCGGGCGAAATCTTCACGGGGCTCATAGGTCACGACAGTGCCCCGCTCGCCGACCGCGCGCAGCAAGGCCATCGTCAACGCCCCCGACCCGGTGCCCGCTTCGAAGACCCGAGCCCCTGGATAGATGTCGGCCCACATCGCGATCAGAGCGAGATCCTTGGGATAGATTACCTGGGCGCCTCGCGGCATCTTGAGCACATAGTCACCGAGCGTCGGGCGCAGCGCGAGCATGCGCTTTCCGCGCGACAGGGTGACCAGGGAGCCGTCCGGCCGGCCGATCAGCGCGTCGTGCGGGATCGTCTCGCCGCTGTACTGGTACACCTCGCCGGCCTTGAGCGTGAGCGCGTACTGGCGCCCCTTCTTGTCCACGAGATGGATGCGTTCACCGTCCCGAAGCCGCGTCATCGCGGGCATTCTAGGAGAACCAGGAAGGCATTGCAACCGACCCGGCGCGGCTCCGATTCCTTGACAGGGTGCCGCCCTGGCCGTATTATCCAAGATATCTCAAGCATTTCCACCAAGGATTGCGCGATGACTCTGGTGGCGCGCGGCTCCGCCGTCTGCGTCTGGCTTCTCCCCGGGCTCCGCCTCGTCATCGCTGTGGCCCTTCTGCTCGGCGTCGCCGCTGCCCCTGCAGCAGCGGCCCAGACGGTGGTGCTCGCCACCTATGAAGGGGTCATCAACCCGGTCACGGCGGAATACTTTCACGATGCTCTGGCCTTCGCCGAAGAGCAGAGCGCCCAGGCGCTGGTGTTGCGGCTGGACACGCCCGGCGGGCTGGACAGCTCGATGCGGCTGATCATCAAGGACATCACCAACTCCCCCATTCCGGTCGTGGTGTACGTGTCGCCGTCGGGGGGCCGCGCCGCCTCGGCCGGTGTCTTCATCACGCTCGCAGCCCACGTCGCCGCCATGGCGCCGGGAACGAACATCGGCGCCGCCCATCCGGTGGCCATGGGCGGGGGCGAGATGGACAAGACGATGAAGGAGAAAATCGAGAACGACTCGGTAGCCTACATCAAGTCCATCGCCGAGCAACGCAAGCGGAACGTGGCCTGGGCCGAGGAGGCCGTGCGGAAGAGCGTCTCGGTGACGGAGAAGGAAGCGCTCCGGTTGAAGATCATTGACTTGGTGGCGGACGATCTGACGCAGTTGCTCGACAGGCTGGAGGGGCGGACCGTCGCGGTGGGGGCCGGGACTGTCGCGCTCCGCACGAAAGGCGCGGAGATCCGCGAGTTCGCGATGGGCTGGCGACTGGAGATGCTCAAAGCGCTCAGCGACCCCAACATCGCCTATGTGCTCATGACCATCGGGATGATCGGCTTACTGGCCGAGCTGTACAACCCCGGCGCCATCTTGCCGGGCATCGTCGGGGCCATCAGCCTGATCCTGGCCTTCTACTCGCTCCAGTCGCTTCCGGTCAACTATGCGGGGGTGCTACTCATCCTGCTGGGGATCATCCTGTTCATTCTGGAAGTGAGCGTCACCAGCTACGGGCTGCTGGCGATCGGCGGGGTGATCTCGATGATCCTGGGCTCGCTCATGCTGGTCAAAGCCGAGGCGCCGTTCCTCAAGATCTCCTGGTCGGTCATCCTCCCGGTCGTGACGCTCGCCGGCGCCTTCAGCCTCTTCGTCGCCGGCATGGCGGTGCGCGCGATGCGCCGCCGGCCTCGGACTGGGAGCGAAGGCATGGTCGGTCTGGTCGGAGTAGCCAAGACCGCGCTAGCCCCGCAGGGCAAGCTGCTGGTGCACGGGGAGCTCTGGGACGCGATCAGCGAGCAGCCCCTGCAGGCCGGCGAGTACGCAGAAGTCACGCGGATTGACGGCTTGAAGCTCTACGTCAAGCCCCTAGCCAAGAAGGGGGACTCCTGATGAGTCTGCTGTTCAGCCCTCTGGTTCTGGTGGTCCTCGCCGGCTTACTCGTCGCGATGGGCTTCCATGTGCTGCGCGAGTACGAGCGCGCGGTCGTCTTCCGATTCGGCCGCCTGGCCAGCGGCATCATTGGCGGCAACGGGCCCGGCGTCGTCGTGATCATCCCGTTCATAGACAAGCTCGTGCGAGTGAGCCTGCGGACGGTGGCCATGGACGTGCCGCCGCAAGACGTCATCACCAAGGACAACGTCTCCGTGAAGGTGAACGCGGTGATCTACTTCCGGGTCGTGGACCAGCAACGGGCCATCGTGGAGGTCGAAGACTACCTGTATGCAACCTCGATGATGGCCCAGACCACGCTCCGCAGCGTGCTGGGGCAGAGCAACCTGGACGACCTGCTCGCCAAACGCGACGAGATCAACACGCAGCTCCAGCGGATCATTGACGAACAGACCGAGCCCTGGGGCGTGAAGGTGTCGGCGGTCGAGGTCAAGAACGTGGACCTGCCCCAGGAGATGCAACGTGCGATCGCGCGGCAGGCGGAAGCCGAGCGGGAGCGGCGCTCGAAGATCATCCACGCGGAGGGGGAATACCAGGCCGCCCAGCGCCTGGCCGAAGCGGCCCAGGTGATGGCCCAGCACCCGATGGCCCTGCAGCTCCGGTATCTGCAGACGCTAGTGGAGATCTCCGCGGAGAAGAACTCGACGACGATCTTCCCGGTCCCCATTGACATCCTCACGCCACTCATGAAGAGTTTTGCAAACCAGGAGCAGGGCCCCGCTCGCCGCGGGTCGGAATGACGCCCTGCCACCACAGCACCTGGGGGAACACGTGGCGACCAAGCGGCAATTTGCGGTGATCGGCCTGGGCCGGTTTGGCTACAGCGTCGCAGAAACGCTCGTCAAGAAGGGGTGCGAGGTCCTCGCCATTGACCGCGATGAGACCAAGATCCAGGCCATCAGCGACTTAGTGACGTTTGCCGTGCAGTGCGATGCGACTGATGAACGGGCCCTCAAGGCCGTCAGCACCCAGAACGTGGATGTGGCGGTCGTGAGCATCGGGGAGAACATCGAGGCTAGCATCCTCATCGTCCAGACCCTGAAGGAGATGGGGATTAAGTCTATCATCGCCAAGGCGGTCACCAATACCCACGGCAAGATCCTCACGAACCTCGGTGTCAACGAGGTCATCTACCCCGAGCGGGACGCGGCGATCCGGCTGGCCCACCGGCTGGTGTCCCCCAAGGTGCTGGAGTACCTGGAGCTCGCCCCGGGCTACAGCATTGAGGAGATTACGGTTCCGGACAAGCTAGCCGGGCTGCGCTTGCAGGAGGCGCGTATCCGTGAGCAGTACCGGCTGAACGTGATCGGGATTAAAAAGCAGGTCACCCGGATGGTGAAGGGACGCATGGTCAAGGACGAAGTGTTCAACTTTACCCCCTCCCTGGAAGATACCGTGGAAAAGGGGGATGTCCTCGTGGTCATTGGCAAGGAGGAGGATTTAGACCGGTTCAGCATTTTCGAGTAAAAGTCATGATGTTTCGCTGAGTTATGGCTATTTTCCCTCTTTGACTACTCCCCCTTGATTTTGCGGTCGCCCGATTTATTTTAACTGGAACCAAACCTTCTCGTCTCCTGGTTCACCCTTCCGTCGGTATGGGCCTCTGACGAGGAGCTTCTCCTGACGGCTCGGCTTGGGGCGAATCCTTTGACTCCTGCCCGACACTAATGAGGGTATGGGGCCGAGGTGTCTCATGGAGAGGCCGGGGAGGAGAGGGTCATAGGCGCCGAACGTAAGAGGGCACGGAGATCATGAAAAAAGACTTGCTATTGGACAGCCACGAACGGGGGCAGGCGGTGGCGCTGGAGCTGGAAGCGGATGACTCCGAAGCCAGCGACATTCTTGAGCTTATTGAGCAAGGCCCGGCGGCATCGCCCGCCAACCCCGCCAAGCCACGCAGGCCGCAGGGCGAGGAACCGGAGGATACCTCGTTGGCGCTGGAATCTGTCTACTTCCGGTCCTTTGGAGAGCGGCCGCTCCTGACCCGCGAAGAGGAGATCGCCCTGGCGAAACAGATAGACCGGGGCACTCGGACGATCCGCCGTCAGGTTCGCGAAGCGATCCGAATTGGGGCCCGGCTCCGGAAGACGGAGACGCTTAGCCAGACCCTCCTGAACCTTCGCCAGGCGCTAGGCTTGAGCGGCTTTTCGGCGACGGCCCTGGATCGGATTACCACTGGGCTCGACATGCTGATCGCTGAGGCAAGGGCGGCCGGCAAGGGGGGCACTCCGAAGGCCAAGCGCCTGGCCGCGTGTCGCCGTGAGATCCTCGCGGCCCGGGGCGCCTTCGAACACGCCAAGGATGAGTTGGTGCGCTATAACCTCCGCCTGGTAGTGGATATTGCCAAGCATTACACAGGTCGCGGCCTCTCACTGCTCGACCTGGTACAGGAAGGCAATATCGGCCTTATGAAAGCTACCGAGCGCTACCAGTACCGGAAGGGGTTCAAGTTCAGCACCTATGCCACGTGGTGGATTCGGCAGGGAATCACTCGTGCCCTGGCGGATCAATCCCGAACGATCCGGATTCCCGTCCACCTCACCGAGGCCTCGAACCGGATCCTCCGAACGTCTCGGCGGCTGGTGCAGCAGCTCGGGCGGGAGCCGCGGCCCGAAGAGTTAAGCAAGGCGCTCAAGCTGGGCCCGGGGAAGATCCAGGAAACGCTGCAGGCGTTCCAGGAGCCCATCTCACTCGAGAACCCCGTGGGTGACGGGGAGACCCTGTTCGGAGAGTTGCTTGCGGACCGCCAAGCGCTTCCTCCAGACTCACACGTCCACCGTACGGAGATGTCGCGCGAACTGGACCGCATCCTCAGCACCCTCACCCCACGGGAGCAGACGGTAATTCGGTTGCGGTTTGGAATCGGACAGGACGAGCCCTGGACGCTGGAGCAGGTCGGGCAGAACCTGTGCGTCACTCGCGAGCGAATCCGGCAGATCGAGGCGAAAGCTCTCAAGAAGCTCAAATCCCCAGAAGTCATGCAGATGTTCGCGTCGATCAAATAGGAGGCCAGTGGACATGGCCGACCAGCGGGCGAGGCCCCAACGCCTCGCCCGTTTTGTTTTCTGGTCAGAAACCTGGGAGTTTTTGCTAAACTGGGCCGGAACGACACGCTGGAGAGCAAGCGGTCACAACGAACTTGTTGGGGGACCTGGGAGGGGGCCGCGATGCACGTGACGCGCCAGACCGGCGGGCGAGCGCGACAGGGCCTGGGCCTACTCTTCAGCCTCGGTCTGATGCTGTCCGTCTTCGGCACCGCCACAGCCGAACCTCCGACCCAGCCGGTCAAGAGCAAGACTATGACTGTGGCGGAGGTGGTCGCAGCGGTGAGACCTTCGGTCGTCACGGTCATGACCCGCGGCGTCCCTCCCAACCCCTTCCAGCATCCGTTGCCGCCCGGGTCGGGATCGGGGATCATTATTGATGCACAGGGGTTTATCTTAACGAACAACCACCTGGTGGAAGGGATCAAGAGCCTGGTGGTCGGGCTTCCCTCCGGCCGGTTGACCCCCGGCCGCGTGGTCGGGCGGGATTTTCTGCTCGACCTGGCCCTGATCAAGATCGAGGCCAAGGATCTCGTGCCGGCGCGCCTCGGGCGATCCTCGGAGCTTCAGATCGGCGAAACGGTGGTGGCTATCGGCAACCCCTTCGCTCTCAAGGGGGGGTCCACGGTCACCGTCGGCGTCGTCAGCGCCCTGGACCGCGCCATTCTGGCTCCGAACGGTGAGACATTGTACGATCTGATCCAGACCGATGCGGCAATCAATCCCGGCAACAGCGGGGGCCCGCTCGTGGACCTCTCAGGGCACGTGGTGGGGATCAACGCGGCCGTTGCGCCTGCCGCCCAGGCGATCAGCTATGCCATCTCGATTGACGCCACCTATCCGAACATCGCCTCCATGATGGTGCGGGGCACTGTGCTGAGGCCGGACCTCGGGTTCGTGCCCCTGACGGTGACGCCCAGTGTCGCCGCCAGCTTCGACCTGGATGTGGATCGCGGCGTGCTCGCCGTTCAGGTGGCGTCCGTCAAGCTGGCTGCGCAATCCGGCCTTCAGGACGGCGACGTGATCACCGCCATTGACAATACGCCGATCTACAACCTGGGTGACTTCTGGCATCTGTTTCTCCAGTCGAGCGAGTCTCCCGCCAAGCTGTCGGTCTACCGCAAAACCGGGCAGCTTTCTATCACGCTGCCGAGGGTGCCGGCCCCGCAAGTGTCCCGCTAGCCGGCGCCAGCCCCGCTCATGGAGAACGGCCGCCGCCGGCCAATTCCTCCCCACAGCAGATCCCCGCCTCATCTGGCAGCCTGTCCGCCAAGAGCGTGATATCCCGGCCTTGGGTCACCGCGAGGATGCCGAAGTAAATCGCCTGCGCGGACTGGGACCAGCCGGGCTCCAGGGGTTCCCCTCTGAACGCGGCCTCGGCGGCAAGCCGCTCGTCACAGGTCAGTGTCTGCCCGCGAGTGGACATCGTACTTGCTCTATCGGCGATCTGTCTCCGTGGTTGAGTGCCCGGTGAGCGGAGCCCCCAGGCCAGTCCCGGCCATTGGGGGAGAAGCCACGGGGCTCGGCCCGATCAACCATTCCAGTGGCGTAGGGAAATCGGTTCGTTGCTGGCCTAGGGACCCTGTGATATAGTTTTTACACGCACCGGCACCGCATCTCCGCGTCGGCGATGCGGTCGTGAGTCTCATGCTTGGACCCACCACGCGGCCTTTGACGGAACCGATTCCGGCGCCCACCGGGCGCGCCCGTCACCCCGCTGCCTTGATGGAACACAGCCAGATCGCGTATGAGACCGCCAGAGCACTCCAACACCGTCTTGTCGAGACCCGAGCGGCGGGCCACTGTTCGGACACGCTACTCCTGCTCGAGCACGACCCGGTTTACACGGTTGGGCGGCGGGGGCAACCCGCCCACTGGCACGGTGAGGCAGTCCCCTCGCACATCGGTGGTCATCCTGTAGTGTGGGTGGAGCGGGGCGGGTCCATCACCTACCATGGACCAGGTCAACTCGTGGGTTACCCGATCCTCCGATTGCAGGACTATTGTCCGGGACCGAAGGCCTATGTCCGGATGCTTGAAGAGACCGTGATCCGGACGCTGGATGAGTGGGGCATCATCGGTTGTCGCAGGGAAGGCCTGCCGGGGGTGTGGGTCGGAGACTCCCAGCCCGCGAAGATCGCGGCGGTGGGGGTCCGGATTGTCCGCGGGATCACGATGCACGGGTTCGCGCTCAACGTGACCGTGGACCTGGAGCCATTCGCCCGCATCGTCCCCTGCGGGATCCCGGGTGTGTCGGTCACCTCCATGGCCGCTCTGCTCGGACATTCCGTGGACATGGCCGCTGTTCGCGCTCGGCTGACCAGTCGGTTTGCAGAAGTCTTCGGGCTGACCTGGACCGAAGTCACCCTTCTGGACGCGATCGGGACAGAGGCCCAGCCGGTCACCCAAGCTGCAGAGAAGCGTCGGGAAGTCGTTCTCCCACCGGGAGGGAGACCATCGTGACCGAATTGGATACCGACACTTATCGCCTGGCGGTCGCACAGTTCGATCAGGCCGCGGAATTGATGGACCTCGACCCCAACCTGCGGGAGCGCCTGAAGCTACCCGAGCGCTCGTTGATCGTCAGCGTGCCGATCAGAATGGACGATGGGAGCGTCAAGGTGTTCACCGGCTACCGCGTGCAGCACGATTCGTCGCGCGGGCCGTCGAAGGGAGGAATCCGGTACCATCCCTCCGTGAGTCTGGGAGAAGTGGCCGCCCTGGCCATGTGGATGACCTGGAAGTGCGCGGTGGCCGGCCTGCCCTACGGGGGCGCGAAGGGCGGGGTGCGTGTCTCGCCTAAAGAGTTGTCGCGTGGCGAGCTGCAACGCCTGACCCGACGGTACGCGGCCGACATCTTCCCGCTGCTCGGCCCGGACAAGGACGTACCGGCACCGGATGTCGGGACGAACGCGCAGGTCATGGCCTGGATCATGGACACCTACAGCCAGCAGGTCGGCTACGCGGTGCCCGGTGTCGTGACCGGGAAGCCCCTGTCCATTGGCGGAAGCCTTGGGCGGGAGGATGCCACGGGCCGCGGCGTCGTGTACGTCACCCTGGAGGCGATGCGGCACCTGGGCCTCTCGCTCGACAAGGCGACCGTGGCGGTGCAGGGCTTCGGCAACGTCGGCGCCAACACCGCGCGGATCATGGCCGAGGCGGGCGCCAAGGTGATCGCGGTGAGTGACGTCTCCGGGGGGGTGTACAATGCCAGGGGCTTGGACCTGCCCGCGTTGCTGCAGCGCTATCGGGACGAAGGACAGCCGCTCCGCGAGAGCAAAGCGGGAGACTTTATCACGAACGAGGAGCTGCTAGCCCTGGACTGCACCGTGCTGGTGCCAGCGGCGCTGTCCGAGCAGATCACCGCGAAGAATGCGGCACGCGTCCGCTGCCGCATCCTGGCCGAAGGGGCCAACGGGCCAACGACGCTCGACGCCGATAAGATTCTGGAAGAGAACGGCGTCTTCATCATCCCCGACATCCTGGCCAACTCCGGCGGCGTCATCGTCTCCTACTTCGAATGGGTGCAGGATGCGCAGCGGTTCTTCTGGAGCGCTAAGGACATTCAGGACCGGCTCTACGAGATTATCACCGCCGCGTTCCAGCGCACCCTGCAGTTTGCCCAGACGCACCGAGTCTCCATGCGGATGGCCGCGCTCATGAGCGGCATTGACAAGGTGGCGCAGGCCCATCTGGCCCGCGGCCTCTACCCATAGCCTGGGCACGGCCTCGGCGACCGCGGCAGAAGCGAGACCGCGGCATCGGCCAGCCCGAGGTTCCGGCCATGAATTACGTCCTGGCAGCGATTGCCGGCATTTGGATGGCCGACGGGCTAGCCCTATTGGTCGCGCCGCGCCACGTCGTGACGCGGATGCGGGAAGTCCTCGGCGTCTCCCCCGCCATGCTCCGCTGGGAAGGGGTGGGCGTCCTGCTCGGCCTGCTGCTCCTGGTCGGGACGGAGGGCCTCCGGTACCAGCCGCTCTGGGTGCTGTCTGGCGGGCTCATGGTGGCGAAGGGCCTGCTGTTCACGGTCGGGCCGGAGCGGTGGCGCCATGGAATCCTCGAGTGGCTCCTGCATCGGGATGACATCGACTACCGGTTCTTCGGCCTGGCGCTGTGCGCCCTGGCGCTGCTCTTGCTGAACGCACTCGGCTGGCTCGGGACGCATTGACCCGGGACCCGGACTACGGGAGGTCGCCACGTGAACGCGATTGCCGCGCTATGGGAGGTCCACCGCAATGCCGGATGGCCCATCTTCACCACGGCCAGCGAAGGCGAACTGATGACCCTCGATACGGTGATCAGCGGCTGCGTGACGTACTTTCTCGACTCGGCCGATGGCCTCGACCGTCAGCGGAGAGAGATCCTGGCGGATTGCCTGGCCGACCTGGACGCACTCCTGCCGGGCATCCCGGAAGAGGCGGTCGGGTACTTCGAACGACTCCGGACTCTGGCCAGCCTCGTGCTCGACGCTCACCGGCAGCCTTGATCGGCCTCGGGCCAACCTGGTCCCTCACCGCTCGGGAAGCTCCACGATGTCCTTCTGCATGCGGCCCAGCAGGGCCAGAAGCTCCTGCTTTTCCTGCTCCGGGACCTTCAACGTGTCGAGGGCACGGACCAGATCCTCGACTAGGGCATTGAAGTCGCCGGTTGTGATCCTCATGCCGGCATGGGCAGCTTTCATATCCCGACCCCGATACCGGCAGGGCCCGCCAGTGGCCTCACAGACTTGGTCCACGAGATGCCCTTTTAACTTCGGGATGTCCACGTTGGCGAAGCGCCCGTTGATGCGCCCGTCCTTCGCGACGTTCGCGACGAATTCGTCCACGACCGCCTGGATCGCTGCCTTGCCCCCGAGCCGGTCATAGAGAGGCTGGCCGGTCGCCGGCCCTGCTCCCGTCCGCATCCCCGTACAGCTCAACGTGGCCAGCATCACGGCGGCCGCGATCCAGCCGCTTGCCCCCCTGACTTCTCCGCTGTGCATGGTGCCCTCCCTGTGGTGAGTTCCCCCACGGCCCACCGCGCCCGTCGCGCGGCGGGTCGCCCTGCGATCGGATTCCCATTGACGAGGGCACTGTACGCGGTTACGATCCATAGGTCCAATACATTGTTTCAATTCATTGAATAAAATCTATCTATCGCACAGAGGACCCGATGGAGCTCAGGCATCTGCGCTACTTCCTCGCCGTCGCGTCGCACCAGAGCTTTACGCGGGCCGCTGAGACCCTGCACGTTTCACAACCCTCCCTGTCCGTCCAGATCGCGGCGCTCGAGGACGAACTTGGCGCCCCGCTCTTCGACCGGTTGGGGCGGAAAGTGGCGTTGACCCAGGCCGGCGAGATCCTGCGCGCGCACGCCGAGCGCCTCTTGCGCGAGGTGGACCATGCCAGGGAGGCGATCCACGAGCTGACCAACGGCGCGCGCGGGCGGCTCCAGGTCGGCGCCC
This sequence comes from uncultured Nitrospira sp., assembly GCA_964616355.1. GTDB lineage: Bacteria > Nitrospirota > Nitrospiria > Nitrospirales > Nitrospiraceae > CAZTUO01. Next base: position 32,444 of record CAZTUO010000001.1, on the reverse strand, counting down.
TCTCGACTGTCAATTCCTACCTCATCCCGCCGCTGGTCAGCCGGTTTCGGCAGCGGTTCCCAGGGGTGCACCTCCAGATCCACGCGTTGCCGTCCGCGGACATCGTCTCCGCCGTCCTGGCGAGCCGGCTGGACCTAGGCCTCTGCCTGCTCCCGGTCCCGCAGGAGCACGTGGTCGTGTCACGACTGTTTCAGGAGCGGCTCGTGCTGGTCGCGCCGGCGCAGGTTCGCCACTTGCGGAACCGGATGCGGATGCGCGAGCTGGCGGAGCTTCCGTTGGTGCTCATGCCGGCGGACTACTGCCTCCGCAAGATGATCGAGGCTGAGTGTGCAGCCGCCGGCGTGCGGCCGCAGGTCTCGGTCGAGATGACGTCCCCGGACGGGATCCTCGAAGCAATCCGTCACGGCGCGGGGTTCACCATTCTTCCGGAGCTCTACGTCCGCCCGCGCCTGCAAGAGGCCGCGCTGCGCGCCATCCCCCTGTATGAGCCGGTTCCGCGCCATTCCGTGGGCCTCATCCATCTGGCCGGACGGCACCTCGGCCTAGCAGCCCGGGAGTTCCTGCGTCTCTGCCGGACCGTCCTCGCCGAGCTGCAGCTCGAACCGGAGGGCTCTGGCGACACCCTCCCCGCCGGGTCGGCCGGGGTAGCTCAGTCTCGGTAGGGTGACGCTGCCGATTGGACGGGCGGCCGGTCAGGAGGCTTGCGACCCCGGCACGGCCGGCTCGAGGTACTTGGCGAAGCAGATGAGGTCGAGCTTGTGATAATGTCGGGGGAGGATCGTCTCCGGCTCATAGCCCAGGGACAGGAAGAGGTGGACATTGCGGGCCGTCCGCAGCATCGTGCAGGCGTAGAGCTTGTGTGCGCCGGAAGCCCTCCGTTCGACCTCCCGCAGCAGGGCTTTGCCGATCCCGCGGCCCTGTCGCACGGGATCCACCGAGAGGAGGCGAATGACGCAGACGCCGGCCACGGTCCAGAACCGGACCGAGCCCGCGATCGTGTCGTCCAGGGTCGCCACCAGAATGGCCTTCTCCCGCGCGTCCGCCGCCAGGCTTTCCAGCGTCTCCGTGGTCCACGCGCTGACCTCGTAGACGTTGACGTACTCGGAAAAGGCGTCCCGCTGAATCCTGAGAATATCGGGGAAATCCCGCTCCGTGGCGGACCTGATCGTCAGCATCGCCCTCTGTCTTCATACGGCCGTCGTGCCGCCCCGCGGACGCCCGCTCACGGCAATCCCGCAGTCTGCACGGAGCCCCCCGCGCCCCGCCGGCCGTTGCCTTGCAACTTCACCCAGCCTCGGCTACAATGGCGCCGTTTTTTTACCCGACTTTCTTTGGCCTCGTCCCGGCTCTTGCGCTGGAGGCTCGGCCACCAGCTTAGGGAGGATCCGATGCACGCACGACGGTGGGGGGTCTGGCTGCGATCCTTCGCATCCGCACTGATGCTCTCCGGCTGGTTGGCCGCCGCAGCCGGAGCCGAGCCGTATGAGCTGACGAAGAACGACGTGATGGATCCCAAAGCGATCAAGAGCACCGAGATTTCCCTGTACGGCGTCAAACTGGGGGATCCAGAATCCAAGGCCACCGATGTCCTGGTGAATGAGAAGATCCCCGGAGTTAAGGCGGAGCAGGAAGGGACTTTCATCCTGTTGCTGGACCAGCGGAAGCCCACTGGGCCCATGGCCGGCGTGCGGTTGATGGACGGCAAGGTGGACCTCATCTTCATCAATAATCGCTTTGCCTTTAAGGCACGCGGGATCTTTCGCAACGTCCTGAACAGCGAGAGTCCCGAGGAAATCCGCAAGCTCCTGGGGAAAGAAGACTTCGGCGACGAAAACGTCATGGGCGCCGCGATGACCTATGAGAAGCAGGGCTTCCTCGTGAACTACCTCGGAAAAGACATCAACGTCGAGTTCACCCTCCCGCACTGACCGTGGGCCCGACACCCAGCCGCGATGAGAAGTGGCCGCTGACACCGCGCAGCGGGGCCGACGGTCTCGTTCCTATCCTGGTTGCCACCCAGGGTCCGCTCCGCATGAGGCCCGCCAGCTCAACGGCCCCAGTCACGGCGCCCGAAGGCGTCCGCCTGTCGCTTACCGCATGACGTTGGCGGTCTGGTCGAGGGTCTGCAAGCCGTAGTTGATGAGGTGCATCGCCGAATTCCAGCGACGATTGGCGTGGAGAAGCACCAGCAGCAGTTCCTTCCCGTCCTGTGAGACCTTGGCGACAAGGCACCGCCCGGCTTGAGAGGTAAAGCCGGTCTTGACGCCCTCGACGCCGGGCACAGCGCCGAGCAGGCGGTTGGTGTTCCGGAGGAGGTACGACCGGTTGGCGTTGACGGCGCTGATCACCTCGTACTTCTCGCGGACAAAGGCTCGGAAGACAGGATCCTGCAGGGCGATCTCGGTGAGCTTGGCCAGGTCGGCCGCAGTTGAATAATGGGTAGTGGCATCGAATCCGCACGCGTTGCTGAAGTGCGTGTCCTGGAGCCCCATCGCCGCCGCCTTCCGGTTCATCAATGCGACGAAGCCCTCCTCTGAGCCACCGACATGCTCCGCGGCAGCCAGGCAGGCGTCGTTCGCGGAGGTGATGAGCATCGCCTTGAGGAGATCCTCCAGGTGGAACACCTGCCCGGCTCGTAGCCCCAGGCGGATCTTGGGCGCGGCCACCGCCTTCCGGCTCACCGTGACGTAGTCGTGCAAATGGCCTTCTTCCAGGATGACCAGAGCTGACATGATCTTGGTGAGGCTGGCGGGGGAAAGGCGCCGATCAGCCATGAATTCGTAGATCGTTCGGCCGGTCCTGAGATCTTTAAGCAGGATACCGTGGGCCCAAGCCCGAGGGCCCAACACCTTGTGGACGGGCGGCTTCACGGGGGGCTGCGGCTCCGCCTGGGCGAGCGAAGACCAGCCCAGGCCGGCGGCCAGGAGGCAGGCGAACAGACCCAACGCGACGGCGCTCCTGCCGCGCCAGCCGGTGGGCCGGCGGAGCCGCCCAAGCGGACCGCACGACGAGGAGGCCGCCGGACGGCGGTCAGAGCGTGAGCGTTTCACGGACCTTGGCGCCCCGGACTCCACTATCAATCACCCTGTGAAAGAACCTGAGCAGATCCGCGAGATCCAGCCAAAAGCCACAGTTGAGGCAACGGGCGTAGAGCCGCCGGTTCACGAGCGTGTAGTGCCGCTCCACCATCATGAAGCCTTGGCATTTCAAACAATGCATGCCCGCCCCATCTCTGCAGCGACCGTTCGTGGTCCTTCCTGCGCGGCCCGAACCAGGGAGGCTTCTACTCCTTCGCTCGCGCCGCTGTCAAGCCATTTGTGCGCCGTCACCTGAGCCGATTCATAATCAGCGCCAGGCACCCGGCGAGCAGCCCTCCGCCCGCGATGGTGATAGTGAAGGTGAGCAGGGCCTGGGCGCTCCCCGCCGGATGACTGGCGTAGATCAGGTCGCGGACACCGCCCTGTACCATCAGCACCGAGAGGGTGGTGAGCGACCCGATGCCGAACCACCAGAGGAATGTCCTCACACTTACTGGTCCTTTGAAGCAGCAACCATCGCCTGCGGCAGGGCTTGATGAAGATATCGGCCACTCTAGCCCAGAGATGAAGGGCTGTCAAGAAACGAGCGGCCCGATTACGACGAGGAAGGCGGCCCACCTGTTGGCGCTTTGATCCCCCGATGGAGAAAAATCGTGACGCTCCCGCTGCCGTTGTCGGCGACCGCCAGACCCGGCTCGCTCCTGTCATTCGTCCGGAGGTGGAGCGTGGCCATGGCGAAGGGACCGGCCTTGGTCCGGTAGTTGATCGGAGGGTAGCGAAACGTCCCATCTCCACGGCCGTACAGGATCGAGAGGTTGTTCGACTGGATGTTGGCGATGGCCACATCGGTCAGACGGTCCCCGTTGAAATCCCGGGCGACGCCGAAGACCGGCCCCGCATCGGCGCCGGACTCCTTTCCTTCCTGGAACGTCCCGTCGCCTTTTCCCAGGAACACGGTGAACGTATCCCGCTCCCCGTTGATCACGAGCAAGTCGGTCAGTTGGTCGTTGTTGAAATCAGCGAAAGCCACGTTCAGCGGGCGCTTCCCAGTTCGATAGTCGGTCGGCCCCTGGAACGTCCCGTCACCCCGGCCGAGCCAGATGGACACCGCGCTGCTCATGGGTCCGCCGTTGGTTACGGCGATGTCGAGTTTGCCATCCCGATTCAGATCGCCGACCGCCAGAGACGTTGGCGTATCGCCGAACTCGTACTGGGGCCCCTCGCGAAAGGTCCCGTCGCCGTTCCCGAGAAGCACGCGGACCTTATCGTTTCGCAACGCGACCACGAGATCCGCTTTCCCGTCCCCGTTGACATCGCCCGCCGCAATCGAGACGGGGGTACGGTGGACGGAGTATCGGTGCCCGACCCGAAACGTGCCCCCCTGGACTCCGAAAAAGACTGCGACCTGGTCACTGCCGGAACACGCCACGGCCGCGTCGGTGAATCCATCGGCGTTGTAGTCTTCCAAGGCAAGCGCGCGCGGCTCTTTGCCCGCCTCGATGGCAATCTGCTCTCGAAACGTGCCATCGCCGTTGCCGAACAGGACCGACAACGTATTGTTGCCGATGTTCGTGGTCACCAGATCGGTGAACTCGTCCCCATTGAGGTCCGCGGTCGTGACAGAGGTGGGATTCTTCCCCACGGGGTAGCTGGCGAACAGATAGAGGAGATCGGGTGGCTGGTAGGGGTCTTTCTGCGAGCATCCGCCGAAGGCACAGGCGAGCGCGGCGGCCGCGAGCAATGCGCTTCCGGCGCCGGCCCAGGGACGCCTCGGGCACCCCTGCGCGTTCACCGTCCCTACCCGGCAGATGTTCGGGAGCGCCGTGCATCGCACGGTGCGAGGTCGTGCAGGCATGTCATTCGTCGCATCCCGGCCAAGGAACGTAGTATACCAGAGGCGCGGCGCGCTTTCGCAATCGCCCGGGCTCACCGGGGCCGCCCCGGTCTTGCCTCTGGCAGTCCGGCGCAGCGGTACGGTAGAATAAGCACCCACGCGAAGGAGGGACCAATGGCCGAAAAGGTGAAGATCGAGCTGACCATGTATGGGATCGCGGAGGTCTTGAAATGGTGCCTGGACAAGAACAAGGGGCGGATCCCAGGCACCGACACCGAGGGCTTCAAGGCCATGCAGGCGCTGCTCGCCGAAAAGCCGCAGACCGCCGACTATTACGTGCTCGATCAGTTCTGGAAGAAGAAAGTCGTCTTGGAGCTGACGGAGGAAGAGATTCAGACGATTGACCGGTGCCTCTACGACATCCCCAACTTCGAGAACGCCCCCCTGCCCCAGATTCGACACAAATTTTGGCCGAAGCAGACCTTGTCGAAGTAAGCCTCGCGGACGCCGTCTCCGGCAGGAAAGAGCCGAGGCGGCGTCTCATTGGAACATCGCGAAAAATCACGGTGATTCACTTCCACGGCGACGGGCCTGCCCTCGCTTGCACAAAGGAGGACTGCCGTGATTTAGTGAAGCGGTGGAGGTGTGTGCTTTGGTTGTGCCCCAAAGTAACTGACGTCTCCTCATCCTCCTAGGGAGATGTCCCTCCACCACTTTTCTCCTGCTGCGCGGCTGTTCCCGCACCTGCGTCTGCTCCCCGTTCTTTCGCCACGGCCAGGTTCGCCGTCCCGGGCAGCTCCCCGTCGCCCAGCCCCGCCGCCAAACGACCCTCGCAGAACTGTGTGACGCCATCCGATGCTGCATCCGGGTCTTGTCCGTCCCAGAAGACGTGATGGACGTTCCAGTAGATGACGGGGTAAAGCAGAAGCCCCGGGCCCGTGATCAACACCACGCGAGCCTGCGACAGGATCTCTTCCTCTTCCTGTCTCGTGCGGACCCGGTCGTAGACGCGTTCGTACCAGGCCAGCGTCGTCCGGTGCCGGGCTTTCGCCTCGACCCAGCGACGGTAGGCCTCCTGCATGGCCCGGCGAGCCTCCGCGGAGGGAGTCTCGGCACCGGTGAACGAATCGCTCCCGTGGGCGGGCCGGAGCGTGCCGTCTCCAGGACCCGGCCCCTTGGCAGCCTCGTTCCGATCCAGGGCCCGCTCCGCCGCGCGCCAGGCCGCCTCCAGCTCATCCAGCTCTTGGCGTGCCGATAGGAACTCCGGGGTCAGGCTGGCCAGGCAACGTCCGTCCCGCTTGAGCCCTGCGGCGCAGCCAGCGAGGGAGAGGAGCAGGAGCAGCAGGAGGAAGGCAAGCGTCTTCACCTGGTGGCTGGGCCCTACAGCGGCCCTTCGCCTCGCAGATACTTGCGGAACCGCTCCATGAGCTCTTCGCCAAGCACGCCCACCCCCGGTTTCTTTTTCATGTATTCGCGGATCTCCGCCAGGCGTTTCTCGGCCTGCTCGTTGCCCTGAAGCCGTTTGACCTTCGCCATGGCGTCTTCGAACGCGTCGAAGGTCAGCTCCCGGTACCCGAAGCTCCGGATCCGTTTGACCGCCTTCATCATCGCTTCGTTCCGGAACTGCGTGAGGTGCTCGGAGTCAATCTCCTTGAGCCCCATTTTTCTGGCCCGGCGCTCGGCGGCCTTGCGGATCCCGCTGCGCACAAAATCCGGAGAGGTCTGGAGTCGCTTCCAGGCTTCGTCAGTCCACGTGATCCGCTCTTGGGGGGCCTCCCAGACAGCGCGGAACGCGGCCTCATCGATGCGGCTGAGCCCCCGCTCCCGCGCCAGATCCTCTGTGTCCCGTTGCAGCATGTCGAGGACAAACTCCATCGCGATCGGTGGAGCCTCCCGCACCTTGTTCTGGAGCAAGGCCCGGGCCTCGTCGGTCCACTCCATCGGCGGGCCAGGACGCTCCTGGAGATCGCCCAGCGCCTCGACCTTTTCGAAGAGCTCGACGTTGACTTCCAAGTGGCCGTCCTTGAGCGCCAGCTCTTCGGCGATTTGCTTGATCATGCCGCGCATGAACTCCGGCACTGTCTCGAGCCGCTCCCGGGCGGCAGCTGTCCAGGGGAGTTGGCCCCTAGCCATCTGGTCCGCCGCGGCGGTCAGGCCGGCCTCGCCACCCATGCGGCCCATCATCTGGCTCTTGAACTGGTCGAGGATCTCCTCCGTAATCTCCGCGTACCCCAGCTCGCGCGCCTTCTTCTCGGCAAGCCGCTTGACCATTCCACGCAGGAACGCGGGGGCGCGCTCCATGCGCTTCAGTGCACCTTCGGTCCAAGTCACGGCGGCAACGGCGGGCTCCTCGTTCCGATCAAACATCCCCATGGGATGGCTCCCCGGTACCCGAGCCTATTTGTTGAGCAGTTCCTTCAACTCCTTGCCCGCTTTGAAGAAGGGCACCTTCTTGGCGGGCACGCTCACGGTGGCGCCGGTTTTGGGATTGCGGCCCTCCTTCATGCGGCGGGAGCGCAGCCGGAAGCTGCCAAATCCCCGGATCTCAGTCTTGTCCCCCTTTTGCAGGGAGTTGCGGATAGAGTTGAAGATCGTATTGACGACGACCTCTGCCTGTCGCTTCGTGAGCGTCGTGACCTGCTCCGCAACACGTTCGATGATCTGTGCTTTCGTCATCCCTTCTTCCTCCTTGCCCAGCCGAGCGCTGGGGGTGGCGCCAGGTCTCGCTCCGGTGCAGGCTCGACTAGGCCGGCTTCAGAACGCCATGAGGTATTTCAGACTCACCCCTGTTTGGAAATTCAGCCGGTGGAGCGGGCCGAAGAGCCTGCTCTCCAAGAGATCCCGGATCGAGAATCGGCGCCGCGGCTCGACCACCTTGGGCTCCCCTTCGATCCCGCCCAGATCCGCTGCCACCCGGATGGCCTCGTCCAGATCGCCCAAGTCGTCAACCAGGTTGGCTTCCTTCGCCTGGCGCCCCGTGAAGATGCGCCCATCAGCCAGGGGGCGCACCTTGGCGATATCGAGCTCGCGCCCCTCCGCAACCGCTTCGATGAACTGCCTGTGAACATCGTCCAGCACCGACTGCAGGATCTGCCGCTCGTCCTCGCTCATCTTTCGGAAGGGCGACCCGAGGTCCTTGTGCGGCCCGCTCTTGACGACCACGCTCTCCACGCCAATCTTCTGGAGCAGGCCTTCCAGGTTGGCCAGCTCCATGATGACCCCGATGCTCCCCGTCAATGTCCCGGGGTTCGCGACGATGTGGTCGGTCGCGACCGCGATGTAGTACCCCCCGGACGCGGCGACGGTGCCCATCGAGGCCACCACGACCTTGTTGTGCTTCGCCCGGACCCGCTTAACCGCCTCGTGGATCTCCTGGGATGGCACGACGCCTCCACCGGGGCTGTCAATCCGCAGCACGATGGCCTTGACGGAGGGGCTGTCCGCGAACCGCTTCAGGTCGCCCACCGTCTGCTCAGCATCCAGGATCACGCCTTCCACCCGGATCAACGCGACGCGATCGCCCGGGGTGAGGTCCAGATCGGGAAAGACGGCGCTGACCAGATAGACCAACGCCAATCCGATCACGAGGGTCCACAGAATGAACCGCCACGGCCGTCGCCGCCGCCCCTTCTCCGATGCATCCTCGCTCATGGGCTTCCCGTCCCGCTCCCCGATTCTAGGACTCCTCGGACTCCGCGTCGCCGCGCCGCTTGGTCTTCTTCGCCGCCCGGCCCAGGCTCTGATCCAGGGCCCCCTGAGTCGCGTGGAACTCCTCCACCTGCTTGCGCTGGGAGTCCATCTGGTACTCGCGGAGGCTCAGCGCGATCTTGCGCTCCTCGCGGTCCACCTTGATGATCTTGGCATGGACTTCGTCCTGCAGCTTGAACTTCTCTTCCAGGCGGGTGTGCGGCTCGAGGCCGGTCTCGCTGATATGAATGAGCCCTTCCACGCCGCCCTCCAGCTCGACGAAGACCCCGAAGTCGGTGATCTTCATGACCTTGCCGACAGTCTCCTCGCCGACGCGGTACCGCTGTGGAATCAAGTCCTCCCAGGGGTCCCGCATGAGCTGCTTGTACCCGAGGGACAGCCGTTCCTTCTCCTTGTCAATGCGGAGGACCACCGCCTCGACCTTCTGCCCCTTCTTGAACAGCTCCGAGGGGTGCTTGATGTGCTTGGTCCAGGACATGTCGGAGATGTGAATGAGCCCGTCAATCCCCTCGTCCAACCCGATGAAGGCGCCGAAGTCGGTCAGGCTCTTCACTTTGCCCTCGATGCGAGTGCCGGGCGGATACTTCGCTTCGACCGTATCCCAGGGGTTCGGCGCCGTCTGCTTCATGCCCAGGGAAATCTTGCGGTTGTTCGGATCCACGTTCAGGACCTGCGCCTCCACCTGGTCCCCCACCGAGACCAGTCGCGACGGATGGCGGACTTCGTGCGTCCAGGACATCTCGGAGACGTGCAGGAGGCCGTC
>CAZTUO010000001.1:0-23070 GCA_964616355.1 uncultured Nitrospira sp. | reverse complement strand
AGTCGGTGAGGCTGACGACGCGGCCGCGGACCCGCGATCCGATAGGATACTTGCTTGCGACGTTGGTCCACGGATCCGGGCTCTTCTGCTTGAGGCCCAGGGAGATGCGGCCGGTGTCGCGGTCGTACTTGAGCACCATAACCTCGACCTTGTCGCCGACCACGAACAGCTCGGAGGGATGCCCGACCCGCCCCCAGGACATGTCGGTGATGTGCAACAGGCCGTCAATGCCGCCCAGGTCAATGAAGGCGCCGTACTCGGTGATGTTCTTGACCGAGCCCTGGATCAGTTGGCCTTCCTTCAGGGTTGCCAGCGTGGTCTGCCGCCGCTTGTCGCGCGTCTCTTCGAGCAGCACCCGCCGCGACACCACGACGTTGCCCCGCCGGTGGTTGATCTTGATGATCCGGAGGGGGAACGTCTTCCCGATCAGCGCATCGAGATCCCGGACTGGGTGCAGGTCAATCTGCGAACCAGGGAGGAAAGCCTTGACGCCGATGTCCACCATCATCCCGCCCTTGATGCGCGAGAGGATGCGGCCCTCGACCGTCTTCTCCTCCTTGTAGGCCCGCTCCAGCTCCTCCCAGACCTTCATCTTGTCCGCTTTTTCCTTGGACAGGACGAGGTTGCCTTCCGCATCCTCCCGCTCCTCGATGTAGACCATGACGCGGTCGTTCACCTTCAGGTGCGGCAGCTCCTCGGCCGAGAACTGCTCCGCGGGAATGACGCCCTCGGACTTGTACCCGATGTCCACGATCACCTTGTCCTTGCCTGCGGCGATGACGCGCCCCTCAATGATCGTGCCTTCCTCGAAGTTCCGGAAGGTCTCATCGTAGAGCGCGGCCAAGGCGCCTCGGTCCATCGACTCCTCTGTCGGCTTCGATCCCATAGTCATGCGTGCGATCCTTCTGTCTGGCTTATATCCGACCCAGGTCGGGTGCTGATGGTTGAACGGCCCGAACCTCACTCAGCATTGTGCGGTTCGGTGGGTGGGCTCGTGCGGCCCCGCCGGGGGCCTTCGCTCGGGTCCGCCGGCGGGGCGACGTGCCCCAGCTCGGCGATCCGCTCCACAACGACCCGACCCACGTGACGATAGAACTCCTTGCCGGTGCCCCGCGCCGCGTCGGCCGTAAAGTCGAGCGGCTTCCCGTAGGTGACCCTGACGGGACGGCATTTGATCCAGCGGGCCCCCACCGGCAAGGCCTCATGGGTGCCCGCGATGTAGGCCGGCACCACCGGGCAACCGGTTTCAGCCACGATGACGCCGATTCCCGGCTTCCCGGGCCTCAGCCGGCCATCCGGAGAGCGCATCCCCTCCGGAAAAATCACCACCACCTTTCCCGCCTTGATGAGGCGGATCGCCTGGCCGAATCCCTCCCGGTCCAGCCGGTCCTGGCGAATGGGAATCCAGCCGAGCCAGCGCAGGATCCCCCGGACACCCGGGATCGGAAACAGATCCTGGCGACCGAGAAACGCTACCCGCCGCGGAACCCCGCATCCCAGGAGCGGGATGTCGAGATAGCTCGCGTGGTTGGCCGCGATCAGCACTCCCCCGCGTCTCGGGATATGTTCGCGGCCGACGACCCTGTACCGGAAGAGCAGACGGCCGAGGACGTTGAACAGCACCCACAGGAGCCCGTAGAGGACGGCGCTCACAGCTTGGTGGCAATCTCTGCCATCATCCGTTCGATCACGTCGTCCACCTCCAGCGTGGACGTGTCAATGACGTGGGCGTCGGGAGCGGGCCTGAGCGGAGCCACCTCCCGGGACCGGTCCCGTGAGTCCCTGGCGTCCAGATCGGCGCGCGCCTCCTCCACACCCGAGGCGTGCCCCGCGCGGACAAGATCCTGATGGCGCCGCGCCGCGCGCACTTCGAGCCGGGCGTCCAAAAAGAATTTCACGTCCGCCGTCGGAAAAATGCACGTGCCCAGGTCGCGTCCCTCCGCGACGATCCCCCCCGCGGCGCCAAGCCGGCGCTGCACCGGAATCAGCCATTCCCGAACCGCAGGGATGGCGGCGATCACTGACGCCATGCGGCTGACCTCGGGTGTGCGGATCTCGTGGGTGACGTCCCGCCCGTCCATGAGCACCCGCGGGGAGTCCGGAGTACCCTCGATCGTCAGGCTGGTTTCTGAAAGCATCCGCGTCACGGCCTGCAAGTCGGCGGGACTGACGCCCATCCTCGTCGCCTTCCAGGCGAGGGCTCGGTAGAGCGAGCCCGTGTCCAAATAGAAATAGCCGAGCCGCAGGGCCAACCGCCGGGCCACGGTGCTCTTGCCAGCTCCGGCCGGCCCATCAATCGTGACGAGCAAGCGCCGCGTCGGCACCTGCTCGCGCCGGGGTAGCTCCGGGTCGGTTGCTCGCCGGCTGTCCATTATAGTCCCCGTGGAGATTGTGTCAATAAATCCAAGAGCTTGTCAGAAAACCCGGGGAACGACGTGTCAATGCAGTCTGTCTCGTCGATGGTGACGGGGCTCTCGGCCTTGAGCGCCGCGATCGCCAGCGACATCGCCACCCGGTGGTCACCAAAACTCTGACAGGCGGCACCCCGCAAGGGGCGCCCGCCCCCACCCGTGATGCGGAGCCCGTCAGGATGTTCTTCGACCTGGACCCCCAGCTTGCGCAGCTCCGAGGCCATGCTGGCGATCCGATCGCTTTCCTTGACCCGCAGCTCCGCCGCCCCCGTGACGACGGTGTCGCCCGCTGCCAGGGCCGCCGCGACGCACAGAATCGGCACCTCATCAATCATCTGGGGAATGCGCGCCTCGGCGATCCGGACGCCGCGCAGCGCGGCCGCGCGCACACGGAGGTCCCCAACCGGCTCGCCCGCCTCCTCCCGCCGGTTCAGCACCTGGATGTCGGCACCCATCTCCCCCAGGATGTCCAGCAGGCCCGTCCGGGTCGGGTTGAGCCCCACGTTTCGGATCGTCACGTCCGAGCCGGGCACGATCGTCGCCCCGACCACGAAGAACGCGGCCGCCGAGAGATCGCCGGGCACCGTCAACGCAGGGGCTCCGGGCCAGCCTGTCGCGGGCCGGCCTTGGACCACCAAGGCCTCGCCCTCCTCGACGAGCGGAATGCCGAAGTACCGGAACAGCCGCTCTGTATGGTCGCGCGAGCGCTGGGGCTCCGTCAGCCGCGTTGTCCCCTCGGCGTAGAGGGCGGCCAGGAGCAGGGACGACTTGATCTGGGCGCTCGCCAGCGGCAAGTGATAGGTCATCCCGCGCAACCGGCTGCCGGTAATCGCCAGCGGGGCCAGTTCCCCGCCCTTGCGCCCGGCGATGACCGCCCCCATCGCCCGCAGCGGCTTGACCACTCGGCCCATTGGCCGACGGCGAACGGACTCATCCCCGGTCAGCACGGTGAAGAAATCCTGCCCAGCCAGGAGGCCCGCGAGCAACCTGATGCCCGTGCCCGAGTTCCCGCAGTCAATCGGCGCGGCGGGCTCGGAGAGCCCCCACAGCCCCTTGCCGAAGATCTGCAGCCGGTCCTCCCGCTCCTCGATCCGGATGCCCATGCTCCGGAACGCCCGGATCGTGTTCAGGCAGTCCTCGCCTCGACTGTAGCCGGCGAGCACGCTCTCGCCTTCCGCCAGGGCGGACAGAATCACCGCGCGGTGGGTGATGGACTTGTCCCCGGGCACGGAGATCGTCCCCTGGAGCGGACCGCCCGGATTCACAGTGAGAGAGGCCATGCGGGATCAGCGCAGCTCCAGCCGTACCTGCCGGGCGCGCTCCAATTCCTTTTCGATGCCAGCGCCATCCCCGTCGCGGATGAGCTGCTTGAGGTGCCGCAGGTGGGTTTCATAGATGTCAATCAACTGGACGAGGTGGTCCCGGTTCCACAGACAGATGTCCCGCCACATCTCAGGCGAACTGGCCGCGATCCGGGTGGTGTCGCGGAGCCCGCCGCCGGAGAAGGCCAGCACATCAAGATCCGGGGCGAGGCTGCGCCGGACCTCATCCAGTGCAGTCATGAGCGAAAAGGCCGCCACGTGCGGCAGGTGGCTAACGGCCCCCAGCACACGGTCGTGCACGAGTGGATCCATGCTGATGACCGTCGAGCCGGCGGCCTCCCACAGCTCCCGGACCATCCGCACCGCCTCGGGATCGGTCCGGGGCGTCGGGGTCACGATGCAGCGGGCACCCCGGAACAGGTCGGGGGACCCGGCGGCGACGCCGGTCTTCTCCTTGCCAGCGATCGGGTGCGCCCCGACGAACCGGACCCAGGTCGGGAGCAGTGCCTCCACCCGCTCCACCAGTGGGCCTTTGACGCTGCCCACATCGGTGACGATCGCGCCCCGGGCCAGGGTCTCGCCCCAGTCGCGGACCTGCCGCTCGTACGTATCCACCGGCGTGGCCAGCACCACTAGGTCGGCTCCCCGCACGCCCTCCCGGGCCTCGAAGACATACCGGTCGATGGCGCCCAGCTCGACCGCCGCCCTCAGATTCTCGATCCGGCGCCCGACGCCGATGACGGCGTCGGCCAAAGCCTGGCGCTTGAGCACCATGCCCAGGGAGCCGCCGATCAATCCGGTCCCGATGATCGCAACCTGCTTAAAGTGGGGCGGCATGATGTGATGACCGTGACGAGTGACGCGGGGCGCCCGTTGCCCCGGCCCAGTGCAGGCGCTGGACACTGGGCGCCCCAGCAATGGGTCCCCGGTGATGGGCAAGAATGGTGAACTGCTGGTTGTCGTTCAGCGCGCCACGCGTCGTGTTTGCTAAAGTTCCCGTCCGACCGCCTCCGCAATCTTCCGGAGATCCTGCATCAACTCCTTGAACTTCGTCGGCTTGATGGACTCCTCCCCGTCGCACAGCGCTAGCTCCGGGTTGGAGTGCACCTCGATGAGCAGCCCGTCCGCGCCCGCTGCCACCGCTGCCTTGGCCATCGGGGCCACGAGGCTCCACTTGCCCGTCGCGTGGCTGGGATCCACGATCACCGGGAGGTGGGACAGCTCCTTGAGCGTCGGGACGGCGGCCAAGTCCAACGTGTTCCGGTACTGCGTCTCGAAGGTCCGGATCCCCCGCTCGCACAGCATGACGTTGCGGTTCCCACGGGACATGATGTACTCCGCCGACAGCAAGAACTCCTTGATCGTCGCGGAAAGCCCGCGCTTCAGGAGGACCGGCTTGTCGTAAGCCCCGACCTCCTTGAGCAGTTCGAAGTTCTGCATGTTCCGGGCACCGATCTGGATGATGTCGGCCTTCTCCAAAAAGAGGTCCATGTCGCGCGGGTCCAGGATCTCGCTCACGACTGGGAGCCCCGTTTGCTTCTTGGCCTCCAGCAGGAAGTCCAGGCCCTCGCGCCCCAGCCCCTGGAACGAATAGGGGGAGGTGCGGGGCTTGTAGGCGCCGCCCCGGAGGATGCTCCCGCCGGCCGCCTTGACCTCGTGGGCGATGCCCACCGTCAGCTCCAGCTTCTCAACCGCACAGGGGCCCGCCATGATCGCGAGTTTCTTGCCGCCGACCTTGACCCCCTGGATGTCAATGACAGTGTTGGCCTTTTGGAACTCCCGGCTCACGAGCTTCCACGGCGCCAGGATCGGCGTCACGCTCTCGACGCCGGGAAAGACGGTCAAGGGTTGGTTCTGGAGGATCCGGTCGTCCCCGATGACCCCGATGATCGTCCGCTCTTCGCCCTTCGAGATGTGCGGCTTCAGCCCGAGTTCCCGCAGCCGATCCAGGATGTGCTCGATCTCCCGCTCGGTGGCCTCGGGCTTCAACACGATAATCATGATTCCCTCGCTGACGTTCGCTGGTGGTGCAGGACTCGCTGGAGCGCCTCCAGAAACCGCCGGTTCTCCTCGGGCAGTCCGACGGTGACCCGGAGCATGGGGCCCTCGATGTGGCGCACGATCACGCCTTCGTGCAACAGGGCCTCGAAGACGGCCCGCCCGTCGCGGCCCACGTCGAAATAGAGAAAATTCGTCTGGCTCGGGACTGGCGCAAAGCCCAGGTCCCGCAGCCCAGCCTCCAAGACGTCCCTCTCACGCCGGTTCAGGGCCCGGCTGCGGGCGACGTGCTCTTCGTCGTCCAGCGCAGCCAGCGCAGCCTGCTGGGCCAGGCTATTGGCGTTGAAGGGGGGCCGGACCCGATTGAGGTACCCGGCGATCTCCACCGTGGTCAGGCCATAACCGATCCGCAGTCCCGCCAACCCGTAGATCTTGGAAAAGGTCCGCAGGACGATCACGGGCCGCCCGCGCTGGACGTAGGCCAGGCTGTCCGGGAAGTCCCGGCTCGTGACATATTCGTAGTAGGCCTCGTCGAAGGCCACGATCACGTGATCCGGCACATGGGCCATCAAGGCCTCGACTTCCGTCGCGCTGACCATCGTGCCGGTCGGATTATTGGGGTTGCACACGAACAGCAGCCGCGTTCGCTCGGTGATCGCGTCGGCCATGGCCGGCAGGTCGTGGCGGTGGGCCTTGAGCGGCACCACCACCGGCCGCCCGTGCGCGGCGGTGACCTCCATCCGGTAGATCACGAAGGTCTGGTCGGCCATGATCGCCTCGTCGCCCGGCGCGAGGAAGGCGCGGACGAGCAACCCGATGATCTCGTCGGAGCCGTTGCCGAGGATCACCTGGTCCGGCGCCACCTTCCACCGCTCGGCCAGGGCCCCCCGGAGCCGGTAAGCGTTCCCGTCCGGGTACCGATGGAGCGTCGCCGCAGCGTCCGAGAGCGCCGCCAAGGCCTTCGGCGACGGCCCACAGGGGTTCTCGTTCGAAGCCAGCTTGATGACGGACGCGAGCCCCAGCTCGCGCTGCAGCTCCTCGATCGGCTTGCCCGGGCTATAGGGCGTGAGCGAGGCGATATCCTGGTGGACGCGCAATGGCATAGGCTCAACTGTGGGCCGGATAGGACCCGAGGATCTTGAAAAACAGGCACCGGCCTTTGACCTCATCGAGGGCCTTCTTCAGCCGCTCCTCCTCGACATAGCCCTCGAGGTCCACGAAAAAGATGTACTCCCAGGCCTTCCTCCGAGAGGGACGTGACTCGATCTTCGTCAGGTTAATCCCGTGCGAGGCGAAGGGGCGGAGCAGATCGTAGAGCGCGCCGACGCGGTCCTTGACGGACAGCATGACTGAGGTCTTATCCTTGCCGGTCCGCTCCGGCGCGCACTTAGACAGGATCAGGAACCGGGTGACGTTGTTGAGGTTGTCCTCAATCCGCGCCTTCAAGACTTTCAGCCCGTACAGCTCGGCCGCTAGTTCCGACGCGATCGCGGCGGCCGTCGGCTCGTCCACGCAGAGCTCCGCCGCGCGGGCGGTGCTCGCCACCTCGGCGAGCGGCACCTGCGGCAAATTGGCCTCCAGCCAATGTCGGCACTGGGCGATGGCGTGGGGATGGGAGTAGATTTTTTGAATCTCCTCCACCCGCTCGGCCCGCGACAACAGGTGGTGCGAGACCTCCTGGAGCACTTCCCCGTAGATCAGCAGGTTGGAATCAATGAACATGTCGAGGGTGTGGTTGACCACGCCCTCCGTCGAGTTCTCGATTGGCACCACGCCGAAGTTCGCCCGGCCCCGCTCGACCTCGTCGAAGACATCCTTGATGCCGTTTACTGGGATGTAATGAGCGGACGAGCCGAACTTCTGGATCGCGGCCAGGTGCGTAAAGGTGGCGGGTGGGCCCAGGTAGACCACTTTCTGGGGGCCTTCCAGCGAGAGAGAAGCAGACATGATCTCCCGGTAGACCGGCCGGATCGCCTCGTTCGGGAAGGGACCCGGATTCTGCCGCATGAGCCGTTCGACGATCTCGGCCTCCCGGGCCGGCGTGTGAAGGTTCGCCTCGGCCCCAGCCTGCTTCTTCAGCTTGCCGATCGCGATCACCCGCTTGGCCCGCTCGTTCAGCAAGCGCAGGATCTCGTTGTCGAGCCGGTCAATCTCGGCGCGAAACGCCTGGATGTCATTCTGGTTACTCAACGGCCCCCCTCGCCGGCGCGGAACGAAGAGTAAACATCATACTGAACCCACCCAAAGTTTGCAAGGTTTTTCAAGGAGATTTACGACTTGCTCGGCTCAGACCGCACCAACCGGCTGGTCGCGCTGTGGGGGGATCGTCGCGGGGCGAGCGGGGAGGCTCGGAGCCCTCAGGTCAACAAATCTCTTGGCTTTCCAAAGTGTTCAAAACAGCGCCGGGTGGCCTGGCGACCTCGAGCTGTCCGCTCGAGGTAGCCGGACTGGATCAGGAACGGCTCGTAGACGTCCTCCAGGGTCGTTTTTTCCTCGCTGACCGCCGCGGCGAGCGCTTCGATCCCGACCGGCCCGCCACCGAACCGGTCCAGGATGGTCTGGAGGATCTTCCGGTCCATCTCATCGAAGCCCGCGCTGTCCACACCCAGCCACGCCAGCGCCTCCCGGGCCACCTGCAGGGTGATCCGGCCCGCGGCCTTGATCTCGGCGAAGTCACGGATGCGCTTGACGAGTCGATTCGCGATGCGCGGCGTGCCACGGGCGCGCCGCGCGATCTCCGCAGCGCCGTCTTCCTCCAGGGAAACCCCAAGCAAGCGCGCCGAGCGGGTCACAATCGCCTGCAGCTCGTCGGGTTGGTAGAAGTCGAGCCGGTGAACCAGCCCGAACCGGTCCCGGAGCGGCGAGGTGAGCGCACCCGCCCGGGTCGTCGCCCCGATGAGGGTGAACCGGGGCAGATCCAGCTTGATCGTGCGGGTGGAGGGGCCCTGCCCGATCACGAGGTCCAGTTGGCCATCCTCCATCGCGGGGTACAGGGCCTCTTCCACCGCCGCGGGTAGCCGATGGATCTCGTCAATGAACAACACGTCGCGGTCCTGGAGGTTCGTCAGGATGGCGGCCAAGTCTCCCGCATGCGCCAGGACTAGGCCCGAGGTGGAGCGGATGGCCACGCCCATCTCCCGGGCGATGACGTGCGCGATCGTCGTCTTGCCGAGCCCGGGCGGGCCGTAGAAGATCGCATGGTCCAGCGCCTCGCCGCGGCGCCGGGCCGCCTCAATGCAGATCCGGAGCGATTCCTTCATCCGACGCTGGCCGACATACTCGTCCAGCGTCTGCGGTCGCAGCGTCGCTTCAAGACCGCGGTCGGCCTCAGCAGCCTGCCCCGTCACCAACCGTTCAGCCATCTCCCCCTTCCTGATCCCGATGCGTTCCCGTCTCTGCTCACTTCACCGACGGCTTTGGCGCCGGCCGGTACTTCTTTGGCGGCTCGAGTGTCCCCTGGCCCGGAGTCGGTAGCTCGCCCGCGCAGGTGGGCGGGCAGTGGACCCCGCCCCGCGTCGGGTCGGGCAGAACCCGCTCGAGCTGCTCAAGCTGGCACTGGCTCATGAGCCCGCTCTCGGCCCCGCCGCAGCGGGGCGGCACCAGCGAGGAGCCCACCTGGCGATACCCGCCCGGACACGAGCCGCACACGGAGAGCAGGTTCGCGCCCAGCGGGACGCACTGCACCAACCGGTGGTCCTCGTCCGGGCAACTCTTGGCATCTTCCGTGACCCCGGTCAGCGCATAGCCCGATGGACAGGAGCCGCAGACCATTCTGGGGCTCTTCGGCTCTGCCTCTCCGGCCAAGCCAACCGCAAGGGGGAAGACCGGGAGCCATGCGACCAGCAGCGCGACCGCGACAGGCCACTGCGTTCCTCGCATCATCGCCCTCACCCCTTGGCCAGTGCCTTCAGCGCGTCCCGGATCAATTCCTTGAGCGACGGCGCCGCGCCAGGCACATCGAGCACCCGCTTGATGGCAGCCTTGACCTCGGCAGGCTTGTACCCCAGGTTGACAAGGGCGGACAGGGCGTCCTCCTGCAACCGCCTCGACGGCGCGGGCGGCGGGTCGGCCTGTGTCGCGAGGGCAGGATGGAAGCGCTCGAGCTTGTCCTTCAGCTCAAGCGCGATCCGGCCGGCTGACTTCTTGCCGATTCCGGGCACCGTGGCCAGCTTCTCCACGTCGCCCGCCCGCACGGCCGAGATGAGATCGGAGACAGACAGCGCCGACAGCACACTCAACGCGAGCTTGGGCCCGATCCCGGACACTCCGGTCAGGAGCAGGAACGCCCCCTTCTCCTCGAAGCTGGAGAATCCAAAAAGCTGGATCGCGTCGTCGCGCAGGTGGGTGTGGATGTGGAGGGACGCCACCTCGTTAACGTCCGGTAGGCAGTAGTAGGTGCTCAGGGGGATATGGACCTCGTACCCGACGCCCTGCACGTCGAGCGTGATGAGCGAGGGAGCCTTCGAGGCCAGCCGGCCAGTGAGCGCGGCGATCATGCGATCCGCGTGATGCGTGAAGGGCGACACATGACCGGCGAAGACCAGGGATTCAAGCAGTGCAAGGAACGAGTTCCCGTCCCCGTCACGCATCACCCGTCACGGTGTTATCCCGCTGCGGCGACCTTCTCCATGATCTCGTCCGGAATGTCGAAGTTCGCATGCACCTTCTGCACGTCGTCGTGATCGTCGAGAATCTCCATCAGCTTGAGCATTTGCTCGGCAGCCTTCTCCTCGAGCCGGATGGTGTTCTGGGGGACGAAGGTCACCTCGGCCAGCGCAGTCTCGATGCCGGCGTCCGCGAGGGCCTTCTTGACCGCCTCGAAGTCGTGGGGCGCGGTGATGACCTCGTACGCCTTGCCTCCGACCTTCACGTCCTCGGCCCCCGCCTCCAGTGCCAGGCTGAGCAGGCGGTCCTCGTCCACCTTCTCGCGATCCACCACGAGCAGCCCCTTCTTGTGGAACTGCCAGGCGACCGCGCCGGCCTCGGCCATGTTCCCGTTGTTCTTGGTGAGCAGGCTCCGGATCTCCGCCACGGTCCGGTTGCGGTTATCGCTGGTGATCTCGAGCAACAGCGCCGTCCCGCCCGGGCCGTAGCCTTCCAAGGTGAACTCTTCGTAGTTCACCCCCGGCAGCTCGCCGGTGCCGCGCTGAATCGCCTTCTTCATCGTGTCGCCAGGCATGTTGGCGTCCTTCGCCTTGGCGATGGCCAATCGCAGGCGGGGATTATGGTCCGGGTCGCCGCCCCCCTGGCGGGCGGCGATGGTGAGCTCGCGGATGATACGGGTGAAAATCTTGCCGCGCTTGGCGTCCTGCGCCGCCTTGTGCCGCTTGGTGGTGGCCCAGTGACTATGGCCGCCCATGCCTGCCTCCTCCTGCACCAGCCGGTCTGCGGAAGAAACCCGCGCAAATCGGCAAAATCTCTTTCATTTTCATTCGATCTGGGGAGCTTCTAACACAGTCCCCGGAGGAGTGTCAACGCCGCGCGTCACGCGTCGAGCCGCGGCGGCGCTCGCTTCACGTCGCCGCCCTGCTGGCCTTTGCCGTCCGGACCGCGTCCACGATGCTCCAGATGGCGACCGCAAACAGCGGCAGCGAGCGAAGAACGATCACGCTGGCCGCTGGAGGCGGCGACCCGGCCAGCAGAGCTTGCACAAGCTGAACGAACCCGGCTGAGGCCCCGAACACGGCATCGGCTACCAGCGCGCCGATCAGAAAGCCCACCCCTTTCTTCCACTGCCGGCAGTAGAACTGGCCCAGGCCCGGCATCACCCCGGACAGAATGCCCGCCACGGTCGGGCTCTTGGTTGATCTCCCTTCCATGTTCTGGGTTCTCCGCTGTCGGTCGCCAACCTGAGCGAAGGCGTGAGCAGATTTTCGTTGCCCGCCGGTAGTCTATCACAGCGGCCTGGCGGGATCACTGGCACGCAGGGGCCAGCAGGCCAGCGGCCGGCGGGCTACTCCGAATAGACGAGCAACTGGATGCCGATCAGACAGATCAAGCCCGCCCAGACCAAATCCCGGCGAGACCAGCCAGTCTCTCCGAGGCCGCTGCCCGACTCGGTCGTCCGCCCGCCGGCCGTCCTGCCAGGCATCAGCTTGCAGGCGCCGGCGGAAATCGCCAGGGTCCCCATGATCGCATGGTGGACGGCGATCTTGTGTGCGGCCGGATGGGCGCCATGGCTGTGCAGGAAGAGCATGAGACCGCCGAGGATCGCGAACACGGGGAGGGGCGCCTGCCAGAGACCGTGCCGAATCCGGCCGAGATGCCGGAGCGCTTCGATCGTGCCGACCGCCAGGAGCAGGACGGCGTAGAGTTTGTGCTGAAGGATCTCCAGGTCGGCGGCCCACAGGGTCTCCATGAGGCTCATCCGCCCGATTGGCCAGGCTTCGTGGTCGCTCCAGATGAGCAGGTAGAGCCCCGCCCCAACCATGGCAGCGGGCAGGAGGAAACGGGTCCAGACGAACCGGGACAAGGCCAAGGCGCTTCGGACTTCGCTGAGCCCGATCAGGAGCACGAAGCCCCCGGCCAGGTGGTGGTTGAACTCGGAGTAGGCCTTCCCTTCCGGCGATCCCTCCCACGCAGGTGCACCGGCCGGCGGATGATGGGCATGCTCGTGAGCGGATTCCTGCGACGGAGGACCATCCTGGGCAGGGGCGGGGCCGGGCACGCCCAGGAACGCAGGGACGACCGCGAAGAGAACAGCGATGAGATATGAGAGAGGCGGGAAGGGGCTCACGAATTGCACGCTCGTCGTCCCTCGTCCTGACGCACGAAAGGCCCATCCGGCTGGCCGAATGGGCCTTCCTCCGCTCGCCTGCGTCCCGAGCCGCGCGTCAGCCCGGGCCTACATGAATTTCATGAACTTCTCTTTCGCCTCATCCATCACCTGCGCGGTGACGGTCGCGGCGCCGCGCTCGCGGGCGAGCCGCTCGATCTCCCGGCGCGCCATCGGCCGGATGAAGTCTGGAATGTTCTCCAGCCGCTTCTCGGCCTCCGGTGTCCAGGCAACGCCGCTCGACTCGAGCTTGGAATCGTCCATGACCTGAAGCGTGATCGTGCTGTACCCGTGCTTGCGCGCGTAGGCCTCGACGCTGCTCTGGACCATCGGGCGGACGAAGGAGGGAAGCCGCTCCAGCCTCTCCCGGGCATCCGGCGTCCACGTGAACTCCGACGAGAGGGGGCCCGACCCCGCTGCTTGGCTGCCCGAAGAGGTCAGGCCCATCTGGGCGACCATGGCGGAGAAGGGGCACCCGCTGGTTTTGCCCCCTTCCGCCGGCTTAGCCGCCGCGGTCGCTCCCGCCGGCTGCCCCGCCTTGAGCTTCTCGTTGAGATAGTCCGCCATCTGCCCGGGGCCCGGCTGCACTTCGCGCTTGAGCGTGCCGCGGGTCATTTCGAAGGGTTCCGGGGCGACGCTGCGCCCGCCAAGCTGCACGCCCAGCGAGCTGACCATCTGGGTCTCGCCCGGGTTGGTCACCATCGAGAACTTGGCGCCGCAGGAGGGACAGCCGAAAAACACGCCGAGCGACCCTTCGGCGACCTTGTCGACCTTCTCGAAGGACATGTAGGTTTCGCAGGTGAGGCAGACGAATTTCATGGCGCCCTCACAATTTCTCGGCCAGGACCTTCTTGTAATCGAGAATGGCCCGCAACCGTTCGGCGATCTCCTGGTAGCGTTGAAGCGTCGGATAGGTCTCGTCCAGCAGCGGCTGGCCCCGGTCGAAGGTGCGGGCGAGCGTCCGGTCGAAGGGGATCCGGCCCAGGAGCGGAACGTCGAGGACCTCGCACAGCGCCTCGGTGTTCCCCTCGAACAGCTCGTGCTCGGCCCCGCAGGACGGGCAACGATACGCGCTCATGTTCTCGACCATCCCCAGGACCTTGATACCCATGTCGCGCGCGTAGGTCACCGACTTCTGGACCACGTCGGAGGCGACTTCGGACGGCGTCGTGACGACGATCGCGCCGGCCAAGTCGGGGATGAAGCTCGCCATCACCGGGGGTTTGTCCGCGGCGGCACCGGGCGGCAGGTCTGTCAGCAGGAAATCCAGCTCGCCCCAGGCCACATCGGCCAGGAACTCCCGGATGACGTTCATCTCCATCACGCCGAGCCAGACCGGGCTCAGGTCCATCGGGCCCTTCCACCGGACCGGCGAGCCCGCGCTGAGAAAGAAGTCCATCGAGGCGACCTTCACGCCCAAGGGGCCGGTCGGCGGGACCGCGCCTTCCGGCGTGATCGTCATCCCCAGCCCGTGCAGACCCAGCATGCGCGGGACGCAGGGGCCATTCAGGTCCACATCCAGCAGGCCGACCCGGTGCCCCTGTCGCGCGAGCGCCAGCGCCAGGTTGACCGTCGTCATGCTCTTGCCGACCCCGCCCTTGCCGCTCATGACCACCAGCTTGTGCCGGATGCCGGCCATACGGGCCTGCACCTGTTGCATCTGCTCGGTGATCTGCTGGACCACCTTGGCGTCGTCGCTGTACTGGAGCTTGCCCAGGATGGCTTTGAGATCCTTGTCGGCCATACAAGCTCTCCACAGAGGCGGGCAGCCACCGACTGTCAGGCCCCAACCGTAACACAGCGGTCTCGGATGCGTCAAACCGATCGCGCACCGCCAATAGCCGGCGGGGAAACGCTCCCAGCCACTAGGAACACAGATTGCCGGACCACAAAAAAACGAGATTCTGGCTACCGGCTGTAGGACCCGCTGTTCGCCCGTCTAGATCGAATACTGGAACACCGGCTTGGCCCCGATCGCGTGCGCGAGCACGCCCCGACGCTTGAGTTCCTCCAGGATCTGCCGGGCCGCTTCATCGAAGTTCTCGGGCCCGCAGAAGCTGAGGTCGGTCTCCGGCGGCGGCTCGTCCGGCGACTTGCTCATGTAGACCTGGATGACGGGCGCGGGGTGGACGAGCGTCCGGATCGCCTGCGCCGCCTGCTGGTTCGCCGCCCCGAAGGGGTTCGTGGTGGAGACGACGATCAGCCCGGTGTCGATCAGGAGGCGGGCCACCTCGCCGTAGCGGCGGATCATCTCCGCGACGTCGGCCGAGTCGGAGGCCGCCAGATCGGCGTCGAGCCCGCGGCGCAGGTTCTCGCCCTCCAACAGATAGGCGTGCCGCCCCTCGGCGACCAGCACGGCCTCCAGCTTCCGGGCCAGAAACGCCTTGCTGGTGTGGGACGGCCCGGTGAGGAGGACGACGGCCGCGCGGTGCCCGTAGTGCTGGGCGCGCTGCTCCAGACTGACCTCGCCGCGGACCCAGGCGAAGTCGCGCTGGCGCGCCTCGTCGCGCAGAAACTCCTGCTCGTCGTGCACCAGCTCGGTCACGATCCCGCCGCCCGAGATGTCGTACTCGTCCACGATGACGAAGCGGCCGGTTCCCTCGAACGAGGCGTAGAGGTCGAAGGCGATCGCGGAGCGGGTGCGGATCGTGACCTCGGCCACCTCGTTGCGGCCGACAGCGGGCGCACCCCGGCGCTCGTCGAGCTGGGCGGCGTCCACGATCCGGTGGATGGCCGCGACCTCGCAGTCCACCTCGCGGGTGGCCAGCCGGAGCTCGTATTTGCGGCCCTGCTGCAGCGGCCGCTGCCCGAGCCAGAACACGTTGGCGCGGAACGCCGTCGAGACCAGGGGCAGAGCCTCGCGCGGCGAGGCGACCTCGCCCCGCTCGACGAAGATCTGCTCGTCCAGCGTGATCCCGATGGATTGTCCGGCCCGCGCCTCGGTCGGCGGCGGCTCCACGTTGAAGGCCTCGATGGTCTTGACGACCGCCGTCTTGTTGGAGGGCGAGAACACGAGCCGGTCGCCCACCCGCAGGCAGCCGGAAGTCAGCCGGCCGGCGATGATCCGCCGCGCGTCGAACTTGTACACATCCTGAACGGGGAAGCGGAGCGGCTTCTGGGCGCGGTCCGTGTCCTTCTTGAAATGGCCCAGCACCTCCAGGACCGTGGGCCCCCGATACCAGGCCATCCGCTCGCTGCGGGTCACGATGTTGTCGCCCAGCTTGGCGCTCACGGGCACGACCTGGTCCGGCACCACCTTGAGCTGCGCCAGGAACTCCCGGTACTCCTTCTCGATGCCTTCAAACGAGTCCTGCCGGTAGCCGACGAGATCCATCTTGTTGACCACCACCGCCACCTGCCGGATCCCCAGCATCGAAAGCAGGAAGCCGTGCTTCTTGGACTGCTCCTTGACCCCCTCCAGCGCGTCAATGAGGAGGAGCGCCGCCTCCGCGCGCGCCGCGCCGCTGATCATGTTCTTGAGGAATTCCTTGTGTCCCGGCGCGTCGATGATGATGTACTGCCGGCCCTGCCACGAGAAGAAGGTCCGGGCCGTATCAATGGTGATGCCCTGCTCTTGCTCCTCGAGGAAGGCGTCGAAGAGGAAGGCGTACTCGAACTCCTTGCCCTGCTGACGGCAGATCGCCTGGACGCGCTCGAGCTTCCCTTCGGGGAGCGAGCCCGTGTCAGCGTAGAGCCGGCCGAGCAGCGTGGACTTGCCGTGGTCCACGTGGCCGACGATCACGATGTTGAGATGCTCGCTGGGCGGAGCTGCGCTGCTGCTCATGACGTCACATGTACCCGTCTTTGCGGAGCAGCTCCATACCCCGCCCCTCGTCCTGAGCGCGGCCGGCGCGCTCCGCGACGGTCGTGGTGCGGAGCTCGGCGATGATGTCGTCCACGCTGCGCGCGGACGATTTGATCGGGAAGGTGCAGGGGGCGCAGCCCAGGCTCCGGTAGCGCGTGCCGTCCCCGCGGTCCAGATAGAGGTCAATGAACGGAATGCTCTCCAGCTTGATGTATTCCCAGATATTGATCTCCGTCCAGTCCAGGAGCGGGTGGATGCGCACATGGGTGCCCTTAGGGAAGGAGGTCTTGAACTGGTCCCACAGCTCGGGCGGCTGGTCCCGGAAGTCCCACTCGTTGTTTTTGTCCCGGGGAGAGAAATAGCGCTCCTTCGCCCGCGTGCCCTCCTCGTCCGCGCGCACGCCGAGGATGATGCCCGTATAGCCTTTCTCGTCGATGAGCTGCCGCAGCGCCTCGGTCTTCAGCGCCGTGCAGCAGACGATTCGGCCCTTCGTATGGTTCATGCCTTCCGCCAGCGCCTTCTTGTTCATCCCGACGACGAGGTTCAGCCGCCACTCGCGCGCCAGCCGGTCCCGGTACTGGATCATCTCCGGAATCTTGTAGCTCGTATCCACGTGGAGCAGGGGAAAGGGCACGTGCCCGAAGAAGGCCTTGCGGGCCAGCCACAGCAGCACCGTCGAGTCCTTGCCCATAGACCAGAGCATGGCCAGGTTGTCGAAGTGCTTGTAAGCCTCCCGGAGGATGTAGACGCTCTGATCCTCCAATTCGCGCAGGTGCTTCATCGCGCTCTCCCTGTCACGTTACGCCCGAGCCGGCTCCGGAACCCCGACCAGCTCCTCGAGCTTCCGCGCCGCGGCTCCGGACTCGATCGTCTGCCGCGCCACGGGCACGGCCGCCGTGATGGACGCGGCCTGCCCGGCCGCATAGAGCAGCATCGCCGCGTTCAGCACGACCCAGTCGCGGCCCCCGCCCCGCACCTGGTTCCGGAGGATCCGCCGGAGCAGCGCGCCTTCCTGCTCCACCTTCGCCATATCCTGCGCGGTCCCGGCGGCCATGCCCACATCCGTGGGCTGCAGGGCCAGCGGAAGGGTCCGCGCCGCGGTCACCTCGAGGACCCGCGTCACGCCCGCGATGGACAACTCCGGATCGCCTTCGACCCCGCGCAGGATCAGGGCCCGTCGGCAGCCGAGCATCGCCAACGCCTCCGCCATCTTCTCGACATAGGGCGGGTGGGACACCCCGAGGACCTGGGCGCCCGCCCGCGCGGGGTTCAGCATCTTCGCGACCGGGTGGAAGAAGCTCCGCACGCCGAGCTCCCGCCGCAGCTCCAGGAACCGGGCGAGCGGCGGGTGGTAGAGCGCAAGGTCCAGGAACGCGAACCCGGTCGCGGCGAGCCGCTCTGCCGCCCCCTTGGGATCCAGGCCCGTCGGGATCCCTAGTTGCGCCAGAACGCGCGCGGGGCCAGGACGCTCGGCCAACAGCTCCGTGCTGTGGAGCAGGACCGCGGCGCCGCTCGCCGCGGCGACGATAGCGGCCCCGACCGACGCGTGGAACGTGTCCTGCTTGCCGGCGTACGCCGGGACATCCACTAGCGGCAGCCCCGCCGGCACTGGCAGGGGCGCCACGTACTCACGCGCCACGGCGGTAAAGGCGGCCAGCTCCGTCACCGACTCCATCTTGAGCCGCATGGCCAGCAGGAAGCCACCGACCTGGGTCGGGGTCGCCTGGCCTTCGATGAGGAGGCGCATCGCCTGCTTGGCCTCCTCCCATGTGAGGTCCTTCCAGGTCTTCTGTCCCTTGCCGATCTTGGCGATGAACCGTTGCATGAGCCCTCGCGAACAGCGAATAGCCAGCCGGCTGGATCCTCAGATCGTGAGCTATTGGCTGTTCGCTCCTCGCTTCCTAGAACGTCAGGACCTGGTCCGCCTGCGCCACTTCTTCTCTCCAGAAAGCTTCGGCGCGCTGGACCTCGTCCAGCTCGGGAATGAGCTGGCGGATATCAATGTCGAACAGCTCGACCGACTCGCGGCAGACCGAGAACTTGGCGTCTCCCTTCTCCTTGATCTGGCGCAGGAGGGCCGGCAGGTCGTGCTGCGCGCGCTGGCGCAGCAACTCGCGCACGCGCGATTCCCGCCCGCGGTAGGCGTCCGACAAGGTGATCTCTTTGACCTTCTCCTGGGTGAGCTTGGAGGCGGCTTCGTCGCGAAAGAGGACGCTCACCTGGGCTCCCCCCTCGGCGGCGATCCGGACGAGCTCGCAGGCTTGCAGCAGGTTGTTGTAGGCGCCACGGGTCACAATCACGGCCAGTTTCTTCATTCCTCGACTCTCCAGAATAGCGCGTAGCGAACAGCTTTTTCAGAGGCGGCCGGCTGTTCGCTGCGCACCGCTCGCTACTTATGCAGCCCGCACTCGATTTTCCCCAGATTCCTCCACCGGCCCGACCGGAGGTCCTCTCCGGGCGCGACCGGCGCGGTGCAGTGGGTGCACCCGATGCTGGGGTACTGTTGGTCGTGCAGCGGGTTGTAAGGGACCTCGTAGAGCCGGATGTAGGTCCAGACGTCCGCCCAGGTCCATGTGGCCAGCGGATTGAATTTGACCAACTGGAACTTCTGGTCCCACTCCACGAGCCCGGCGCGGGCGCGGGTCGGAGCCTGGTCGCGACGGATGCCGGTAATCCACGCCGAAAAGCCCGCCAGCACCCGGCCGAGCGGTTCCACCTTGCGCAGGGCACAACAGCGGTCCGGGTCCCGCGCCCAGAGCCCCTCGCCGTACTCGGCGGCCTGCTGCGCGGGCGTCAGGCGCGATTTGACCTGCAGCACCTGCTCGGGCCGGAGCCCGTACTTTTCCACGAGACGGTCGCGCAGCTCGTAGGTCTCCTTGAAGAGAAAATCCGTGTCCAAGTACAGGAGTGGCGTGCGCGGATTGATCCGCTGGATCATATCCAGCAGCACGACGTCCTCGGCGCCGAAGCTGCAGGCGAGGACGATGCTCGGGAAATACCGGGCCAAGGCATAGGCGAGGACCTCCTGCGGCAGCTTGGACTCGAAGGCGTCGCTCAGCGCCTTCAGCTCGGCTTCGGATGGTCTGTTGTCGGCCGTCATGCAGCGCCGCCGCTCCGCCGTACGCATTGGTCAGTGCTCAGGAGTCTGGGAGCACGGGCCAGTGCATCGAACCCCTTTTCACCGACCGCGGACCACGCTCGTGGGACCACTGGATACGCTTCAGGCTTCCACCTTCTCGACTAGCACCTTGAAATGTACGGCTTCCGGCTCCAGGGGCTCCTCCGCGAGCACCCTGTGCCCGTCGTTCCGCAGGCTCATCGGAACGTTCTTGATCGGATCGCCCGCATCCAGCCAGACTTCGAGCCGTTCCCCCGCGTCCATCATCTCGAGCTTGAGCTTGGTCTTGACGTAATTGAGGGGGCACATGACCCCGCGGAGGTCCAGGACAGGAACCGCCGCGGCCGCCGGTGTGGAGGGAGTGGGGTCCTGGAGCGGAGCCGGCGCGGCCGCGGCCTGGTCCTTCGCGTCCGCGGACGCCAGCTTGAGGTCCTTACCCATCTGCTCGGTTGCCACCCGGCAGGCCTCCACGAAGCCCTGCGCGAAGGCGAGTTTAGCCCGAACGAACTCCGGCGTCGGCTCCTTCGGCCCGAGGTCTCCGATCTGGGCGCCGAGGTCGCGATAGGTCGCGGGGACACAGGGTTTCTCGGCCAGCCGCCGCTCGAACTCAGCGAAGGTCTCCGCATCGGTCGCCGGATCAATCCCCTCGGTGACCAGCAGGGCCTTGGCGCCGGCCAGGACGGCTCGATAGGCCTTGTTGACCGACACAGAATACTGGTGTTTCTCCAGCAGCAGCCGCGCCTGGTAGAGCTCCTGCTCGGCCTCCAGCAGGCGGTTGTCAATCATTTCCAAGGCGCCGCCCGCACATTCGCCCGGCCCCAGGTCCTCCATGACGAACTCGTCCTCGGCCTCCCAGTCGTAGTAATAGGTCGGGTCCTCGTGGAAACCCGGCAGGATGGTGTAGGGGATCAGTTCGTCCTTGAGCTTGCCCTTGCCGACGCGGGCGATGAAGGCCGGCAGGCTCTCCCCTGGCTGACGGTCCCGGCGGTAGATCGTGAGCAGGTGCGAGAGGGCCGCCGGCACGTTCTTAGCGGGCAGCTTCACGACCATCTGGCCGATCTTGGCGGTCCCGTTCACCTGGCCGCCCAGGTGCAGCTCGTAGTGCGGCGCGACATGGTCGCCGACCCGTTTGCCGACCCCGTGCAGGCCGATCGTAGCGATGTGGTGCTGGGCGCAGGAGTTGTGACACCCGCTGATCTTGACGCTCACGCCAGCCAGATCGTCCGGCACCTGGCCGGGCGGGAAGATCTCCGCGAGCGCACGCGCCAGCCCTTTCGACGAGGTGATGCCGAGCCCGCAGGTATCGGTCCCGGGGCAGGCGATGATGTCCTCGACCTGCTCGGCGCCAGGATCGGCCAACCCATGGGCCGCTAGCTCCCGGTGCAGCTCCTCGAGCCGCGACTCCGGCACCCACCGGATGATGAGGTTCTGGTTGATCGTTGTCCGCAGGTTCCCGTTCGAAAACCGCTCGGCCAGGTCGGCGACATGGAGCATCTGCGCGGCCGTGATGTCGCCCATCGGCAGCTTGATGAAGACGGCCGCGTAGCCAGCCTGTCGCTGCCGGACCACGTTCGCCCGCGCCCACCGTCCGAAGGCTGTCTCGGGGCTGGCGCGGCCGTTGCCGGACGCGCCGTTGCCGTGCCCGTCCTGCTTGGCCGAGGTCGGCATGAGCAGCGGGGGCTCGTCCCGGTGCTCGAGCAGCCGGATCGGCGGCCGGTCCGGACGCGCGTGGCCCATCGCCACATAGGCTTCTTCCCAGCGCCGCGTGAACTCCGCGAACCCGAGCTTGTCAATGACGAACTTCATGCGGGCCTTGTGGCGGTTCTTTCGGTTGCCCAGCGTGTCGAAGACCTTGAGCACGGCCTCGATCGTCGGGATCAGCTCGTCCATCGGGACGAATTCCCGGAGCACCTGGCCGAGGCGCGGGGTGGAGCCGAGCCCGCCCCCGACAGTCATCCGGAAGCCGATCACGCCGTCGTCGCGCCGGACGGCCAGCAACCCGATGTCGTGGATCGGCGTCAAGGCGCAGTCGTGGCGGCAGCCGGAGAAGGCGATCTTGAACTTCCGCGGCAGGCTCTGGTTCAGCGGGTTACGAAGCAGGTGCAGCGCCACGGTTTTCGCGTAGGGGGTCACGTCAAAGACCTCGCCTGGGCAGACCCCCGCCAGGTGGCAGGCTGTGACGTTGCGGACCGTATTCGCGCAGGCCTCCCGCGTGGTGAGCCCGACCTCGGCGAGCAGCCGCATCATGGTGCCCACGTGGTCCAGGTCCACGAAGTGGAGCTGAATGTCCTGTCTGGTCGTCACGTGGCCCACGCCGGTGGCGTAGCGGTCCGCCAGTTGGGCGATCCGCCGCAACTGGTTGGCGGTCAGCCCCCCGAACGGAATCTTGATGCGGAACATCTGGACCCCGGGCTGCCGCTGACCGTAGATGCCGTGCTGGAGGCGAAAGGGTTTGAAGACATCCGCCGACACCTCGCCAGCCTTCAAGCGGGCCACCTCGCCTTCGAAGGCCTCGATCTCTTCCAGAATCGCCGGCGGGATGGGCATGGTCTGAACGTCGGGATACGCGGTTGGGGAGGTCTTCATGGGCCGTCTCCGTGAGTTCCGTGGGCGTGACCGCTGCGATCACACCGGAGCGGGGCATCGTACCCGCCTTAGATGTGGTACATCAAGGCCTCGGTCTGTTGGAGTTCCCGTTGGCGCTCGACCAGGTCCCGGAGGGTCACCGTGCTCAACACGCTCAGCTCGGCTTGGTGGACTCGATCCCAGACGGCTCTCAGCAGGAGCTCGGGCCGAAGCCGCTCGCGGCTTCGGCGTCCCGGCGCGCCGGGGCGAGCGACAGGCGCGAGCGGACCGTCCAGCGCTTCGAGGATCTCGGCCAGCGAGATCTGCGCCGGTGGCTTCGCGAGCAGGTACCCGCCCTGTGCTCCGCGCACGCTTTCGACCAAGCCTGCCCTCTTCATGAGATGCAGCACCTGCTCGAGAAACCGGAGCGGGATTGCATGGCGCCGCGCAATCGCCTTGGCCTGAACCGGCGTGCCGCCCGCGCCGCCATTGTGGAGCGCCAGGTCAACGCCGGCCAAGATTCCGTATGTAGCCTTGAGCGAAACCCGCATGCGATCAAGGCTCTCTCATTCCGAGTATTCCGATAGGAAATAACTGTTGAGGGTCCACTCTAAACCCATCGGCCCAGAAATGTCAAGCGGGTCTGTAGGCATGCCGTTGGCGTGGATTCGTGCCGGAGTCTCGCAGAGGGGCCGAAGAGGACCTCTTAAAGGAGGGCGGCTCAGCCCGATCCCGTCGTTGACCATCTCCACACAGGCCGGCAGTTGCGCCGGGCCCGAGTCCGCCGTCGGCACGCTGAGCAGGTTGGACCGATTGAGGAGCCTGCCGACCGGCATCCGACCACCGGCGAGTGGCAACTTCGTGACAGGCTTAGGCACCTCCCTCCATGCCTGCCGTCCACTTCTTCTGGGCGGGCCGAACCGCGAGCGTGGCCGCGCACGGCCCAGGACCCCGGCGACCGGGAGAGGAGCAGAGTCGACAGCGGGACACATGACAGCAGACGTAACGAGACGCGAGGCTGGAGGTATGATCAAAAAGTGTGGAAATAGGAAAAAGGCGGTGGCATCCTCTCGGGT